>DAIOHA010000133.1:0-4087 GCA_036744955.1 Thermoleophilaceae bacterium
CAGGAGCACCACGGCGCGCGCTTCCAGCTCACCGAGGAGTTCGTCTCGGTTTACCGGATGCATCCGCTGATCCCCGACGACTGGCGGATCTACCGCGCCGACTCCGGCGAGGTCGCCCGCGAGGCCAGCTTCTACGACCTCCACGGCGGCAACACGCGCACGTTCATGAGCGACTTCGAGATCCCCGACATGATCTACTCGCTCGGCGTCGACCACCCAGGCGCGATCACGCTCCACAACTATCCGGCCGCGCTCCAGCGCCATACGCGCATCGACGGCGAGCTCATGGACCTCGCGACGATGGACATCCTGCGCGACCGCGAGCGGGGGGTCCCGCGCTACAACGACTTCCGCGAGGAGATGCGGATGCCGCGCGTGCGCTCGTTCGACGAGCTCACCCCGAACAAGCAGTGGGCCGAGCAGATCCGCCGCGTGTACAACAACGACATCGACAAGGTCGACCTCCAAGTCGGCATGTACGCGGAGCCGCTGCCGCCCGGGTTCGGCTTCTCGGACACGGCCTTCCGCGTGTTCATCCTCATGGCCTCGCGGCGGCTGAAGAGCGATCGCTTCTTCACAACCGACTTCCGGCCCGAGGTCTACACCCAGACGGGCATCGACTGGGTCAACAACACGAAGATGAAGGACGTCATCCTGCGCCACTACCCGGAGCTCGAGCCGGCGCTCGCGGGGCTGCCGAACGCGTTCCTCCCGTGGCACCGCGTCGGCAGCGAGGACGGGCAGGTCGGGGGCGTGAACGGGAAGGTCGGCAAGCGGCTTGAGGGCACGAGGCGCGCGCTGTCGGCCATCAACTCCGACGCCTCGGCCTACGCGGGGCAGGCGTGACCCAGGCCGTCGCGGAGCAGGCGGCGCACGGCGGTCGAGGAGGCCTGCCGGAGGCCTCGCTCGCCGAGAGCCTCGGGTTCGTTTCCACCGCCCTGCTCCCGCAGCTCGCGCGGGGCCTGTTCTCGCCGCGCCCGAAGGTGTCGCGGCGGCTGGCCGACATGAACGTCGACGGGCGCGCGATCGAGACGCTGCGGTCGATCCGGCGCAAGCACGGCGGCGAGGGCGCGCGGCTCCTAGGCGGGCGCCTTGTGGTCGTGTGGGGCACCCACGCCGTGCGCGAGGTCCTCGAACAGTCGGCCGACGTCTACGCCTCGGACGCGGGCGCCAAGGGCAAGGGCATGTCGCACTTCCAGCCCGACGCGCTCACCCTCTCGCGCGGCGAGGAATGGCGCGACCGCCGCGACTTCAACGAGTCCGTGCTCGCCACGCCGGAGGCCGTTCACCCGCATGCCCGCCGCCTCCTCGACGTCGTCTCCGACGAGGTCTTCCGCGTGCGCACCGGCGCGCTCGAGTTCTCCGACTGGGAGACGATGTTCGACCGCATCACGCTACGCGTCATCTTCGGCGACGACTCGCGCGACGACCAGGAGCTGACTGACCTGCTCGAGGAGCTCATGAGCCAGGCCAACCGCCTCGTTGGCCTGAGCCCGAACGACGACTTCTACGAGTTCTACGGGCGGCTCGAGCGCAAGCTCGTAGACCCCGACCCCGAGAGCCTACTCGGGCGCTTCGCCGAGGCGCCGCAGAGCGAGCGCACGCGTGTGGTCCATCAGATCCCGCACTGGATGTTCGCCATGCGCGACACGCTCGCGACCAACTCCTACCGCGCCCTCGCGGCGATCGTCGCGAGCGACGAGCTCGAGCGGCGCGTACGCGAGGAGCTCGACGACGCCGACCTGTCCGACCCCTCGGCGCTCGCGGGCCTCGGCCTGCTCGAGGGCTGTCTGAGCGAGGCCATGCGCCTGTGGCCGACGACGCCGCTGCTCGTGCGCGAGACCACGCGCGAGACGACCCTCGCCGGCCAGTCGATCGACGCGGGCACGCAGGTGATGATCGTCAACACCTTCAACCATCGCGACCTCGACACTGTGGAGGACGCCGACCGCTTCGTGCCCGAGCGCTGGTCGGACGGCGAGCGCGACTTCCGCTTCAACCACCTCAGCAACGGCTCCCAGGACTGCCCCGGCGGCCCGCTCGTCTACCTGCTCGGCAAGGCCGTGCTCGGGCACATGCTCGTGCAGTACGACGTCGAGCTCAAGCAACCGTCGCTTGACGTGAACCGTCCGCTGCCGTACATGCTCGACCACTTTGAGGTCCGCTTCGGCCTCGAGGCGCGCACATGACCGTCGAGGCGCCCGATCGCCGCTCCGCGCCGCCCACGGGCTCCGAGCGCGTGACCACGGAGGCGCTCGCGGAGCTCGCCCGCCGCGTTCACACGAGCGGCGAGCGCGAGGGGCTCGAGGTCGAGCGCCCCGCCGACGGCGAGCTTTTGGGCACCGTCCCGCGCTGCACGGCCGAGGACGTCGAGGCGGCGGTCGACCATGCGCGCGCCACCCAGGAGTCGTGGGCGAAGACGAGCTTCGAGGAGCGCGAGCGCGTCCTGCTGCGCTTCCACGACATCGTGCTCGAGCGCCGCGACGAGCTGCTCGATCTGCTTCAGCTCGAGTCGGGCAAGGCGCGGCGGCACGCCTTCGAGGAGTTCATGGACATCGCCATGGTCGCGCGCTACTACGCGCGTACGGCCGAGCGCCACCTGCGCACGGAGCGCCGGCGCGGCGCGTTCCCGCTCTTGACCGCCGCGTGGGAGTACCACCACCCCGTCGGCGTGGTCGGGATCATCACCCCTTGGAACTATCCGATCACGCTCAGCATCAGCGACGCGGTCCCGGCGCTCGCGGCCGGCAACGCCGTCGTCGTCAAGGCCGACACCCAAACGCCGTTCGCGGCCCTGTGGGGCGCTGCCCGGCTCGAGGAGGCGGGCCTCCCGCGTGACCTCATCCAGATCGTCACCGGCTCCGGCTCGGAGCTCGGCCCCGAGCTGATCGGGCGCGTCAACTACATCATGTTCACCGGCAGCACGGGCGTGGGGCGGACCGTCGCCAGTCAGGCCGCCGAGCGCCTCATTCCCGCCTCGATGGAGCTCGGAGGCAAGAACGCGATGCTCGTGCTCGAAGATGCCGATCTCGACCGTGCCGTCGAAGGCGCCGAGCGCGCGCTGTTCTCGAACTCGGGCCAGCTCTGCATCTCTATCGAGCGGCTGCTCGTGCACGAGTCGGTCGCCGACGAGTTCACGCGCCGCCTCGTCGAACGCACGCGCGAGATGAAGCTGGGTTCGCATCTGAGCTTCGAGGACGACATGGGCTCGCTGATCTCGCAGGACCAGCTCGACACCGTGCGCGAGCACCTCGACGACGCGGTCGGAAAGGGCGCGAAGGTGCTGGTCGGAGGCAACCCGCGCCCCGACCTCGGCCCCTACTTCCACGAGCCGACGCTCCTCGCCGAGGTAAACGAGGACATGGACCTCTACGCCGAGGAGACGTTCGGGCCCGTGGCGGCGATCTCGCGCTTCACGTCCGAGGACGACGCGGTGGCCCACGCCAACGCGAGCTCCTACGGGCTCAACTTCAGCATCTGGACGCGCGATCTCGAGCGCGGCCGCCGGCTCGCAACGCGGCTCGAGGCAGGCACGGTCAACGTGAACGAGGCCTTCATCGCGGCGTGGGGCTCGGTCGACGCGCCCATGGGCGGAATGAAGGACTCGGGGCTCGGCCGGCGCCACGGCGCGGAGGGGATCCGCAAGTACACCGAGAGCCAGACCGTCGCGGTGCAGCGTGTGATGTCGATCTCACCGCCGTCGCCGATCGGGCAGGGGCTCTGGACGCGCCTGATCACGGCCGGCCTGCGCCTGCTGCGCCGGACGCCGGGCATTCGCTGAGCCAGGCGCCGGCGTCCGCTGAGGCGGCCCGGCGGACGGCATCCGCTCAGCACCTGCCGGCTGCGACCTCGGGCCGTTGCCCAGGCCCTCGCCAGGTGCGTCTGATCCTTGCCGGCGCGCTTGGCCGAGTACAGCGCCTCCTCGGCGAGCTCGAGCCGGCGGCGATCGCGCGCGTCGTCTGAGTGCGAGGCGATCCGGACCGAGACGCGCAGCGGAAGCCGGAACGGGCACTCCGACACGGCCTGCCGCACGCGCTCGGCGACCGCCAGGGCTTCGCCGCGCTGAGGCCCGGCAACAGGAGGGCAA
>DAIOHA010000134.1:0-4039 GCA_036744955.1 Thermoleophilaceae bacterium
CGTCCACGAGCGCGTGGTGGGTCTTCGACAGGACGGCGAAGCGGTCGCCCTCGAGGCCCTCGACGAGCCAGATCTCCCACAGCGGCTTGTCGTGGTCGAGCGGCTGGGCGAAGACCCGGCCGGCGAGGGCGCGCAGCTGCTCCTCGCCGGCCGGCTCGGGCAGGGCGCTGTGGCGGATGTGGTAGCGGAGGTTGAGGTGCGGGTCGTCGACCCAGCGTGGGAGTCCGCCGCCGAGGGGGACGAAGGCCACGCGCTGGCGATAGCGCGGCACGAGGTGGAGGCGCTCCTCGACGCCCGCGACCAGTTCGTCGTAGGGCGGCGGCTCGCCCTCGAAGGTGAGCACGCTCGCGACGTGCATGTGGGCCGAGTGGTCCTCGATCTGCAGGAACGACGCGTCAAGCGCGGTCAGTCGGTCGCCGCTCACCCATCTCCCTCCTGGTTGCGCTGCGGGCAGTCACTCGGGACTAGGCTCTCGCGCCCCGTGTACGACGACGAGGCAATCCGCCCGTGGTTCGAGTCCCTGCTTGGGACCGTACCCGAGCTCGCCCTGTTCGACGCTCACACGCACACGGGCTCGAACGACCCCGACGGGTTCCGCTGCTCGGCCCACGACCTGACCGACGCGCTCGAGCTCGCGACCGCGCGCGGCGTCGTGTTCACCATGCACGAGCCGGACGGCTATCCGCCGGCCAACGACCGCGTGCTCGCCGAGGCCGCGGAGTCGGACGGGAGGCTCGTCCCCTTCTGCCGACTTGATCCACGCGCCGGCCCGGTCGCGGAGGCCGAGCGCTGCCTCGCCGCGGGGGCGCGTGGGCTCAAGCTGCACCCGCGCGCCGAGCGCTTCTCGCTCGCCGACGCCGAGGTCAAGGGGATCTTCGCGCTCGCCGACGAGCGGCGCCTGCCGATCGTGATTCACGCCGGTCGCGGGATACCCGCCCTCGGGCGGCACGTGCTCGAGCTCGCCGAGCGGCACCCGGGGGCGCGGCCGATCCTCGCCCACGTCGGGCTCTCGGACCTCGGGTGGCTGCCGCGGCGCCTGGGCGAGCATCCCAACGTCTTTTTCGACACCGCATGGTGGAACGCGAGCGACCTGCTCGCCCTCTTTCGCCTCGCCCCGCCCGGTCGCATCCTGTGGGCGAGCGACGCGCCGTACGGAACGCCGCTGCAGCAGGCGGTGCTCGGGCTGCGGTGCGCCCTCGAGGCGGGGCTCTCGGCCGAGCAGGTCCGCTGCGTCGCCGGCGAGCAGGTCGAGCGCGTGCTGGCCGGGGATGAGCCGCTCGACCTCGGGCCGCCGGTCGGCCGCGCCCAGGGTGTCGAGGACATCCTGCTCGAGCGCGTCCACTCCGCGCTGCTCGGCGCGATCGGCCGCATCATGGCCGGGGACGACGGGGAGGAGGCGATCGCCCTCACCCGTCTCGCGTGCGAGGTCGGCGACGACGTGCCGCAGGCGCCCGTCTGCCGCTCCGTGCTCGCTCTGATCGACCGCTACGAGCGGCGCCCCGCCGGCGGCGCGGGCGACGAGGGCTCGCCCTCGGGCCCCGCGACGCGCTTTCCCGGCCTCCATCTGCTCGTGGTCGCCGCCGGGGTCGCGCGCACGCCGAGCGTCGCGCTCCCCGACACCGACGAGGCGGTCGCCGCCGGTGAGCGCGCCGCCTGACGGTCTCATGCCCGGCTCGACGCGGGCTCGGTCTGATTGACGAGGTGCGGCGCGGCGGCTAGGTCGACTGGCGAACGGGACGCAGGAGGATCTCGTTGACGTCGACCTGCGGCGGCTGCGAGAGCGCGTACATGACCGCGCGGGCGACGTCGTCGTCCGCGAGGGCGTCGCGAGGACGGCGGTCGAAGAACGGCGTGTCGACCATCCCCGGCGAGATGAGCGTGACGCGGATGGCCGCGTCGGGCATGTCGTTGCGGATTTCCTGGCGCAGGCCCTCGGCCATCGCGGTGACCGCGAACTTCGTCGCCGAGTAGAGCGAGCCGGGCAGCGGGCGCCGGCCGGCGACCGAGCCGGTGAGGACGAAGTGGCCGCCGCCCGCGTCGCGCAGGTGGGGGAGGACGGCGCGGATCGTGAGGGCCGCGCCGAGAACGTTCGTCTCGACCATGGTGCGCCACGCTTCGACCGACTCGTTGAGGAATCCCCGCGCCGCGCCGACGCCCGCGTTGGCGAAGACGGCGTCGAGGCGCCCGAAGCGCTCGAGCGCCACGTCGACGAGCGCCTCGAGGTCCTCGAAGCGGGACACGTCGCAGCGGCGCGCGAGCGCCCGTTCCTCGCCGCCGAGGTCGCCGGCGAGCTCGCCCAGCGGCTCCTCCGAGCGCGCGCCGAGCGCGACGCGCCAGCCGTCCTCGACCGCGCGCCGCGCGGTCGCCGCGCCTATACCGGTGCTCGCACCGGTTATGAGCAGGACGGGCGCCCCGTCGGCGGCGCTCATCCCTCGGGCGTCGGCCCGGCGACCGCGACCGCGCCCTCCATGATCGACTCGATCCGCTCGAGGTCGTCGCTCGACAGCTCGATGTCCGCGGCCGGGGCTGTCCCTTCGATGTGGTCGGGGCGGCGCGCGCCCACGATGGCCACGTGCACCCCAGGCCGGGCGAGCGTCCATGCCACCGCGAGCTGGGCGACGGTGTGCCCGCGCTCCTCCGCGAAGCGCCCGAGCTCCTCGACGACGTCGAGGTTGCGCTCGAAGTTCTCGCCTTGGAACAGCTCGCTCGAGCTGCGCCAGTCGTCCTCGGACAGCTCGGTGTCGCGGTCGAACTTGCCCGACAGGAGCCCGTGGGCGAGCGGCCCGTAGACGAGCACGCCGATGTCGTGCTCGCGGCAGTAGGGCAGCACGTCGTCGTCGATGTCGCGGCGGAAGAGGTGGTAGGGCGGCTGAAGTGACTCCACGGGACGGCCGCGTTCGAAGCCGCGCATCTCCTCGACGTCGAAGTTGGACACGCCGACGTGGCGGATCTTGCCCTCGTCGACGAGCTCCCCGAGGGCCCCGGCGGTCTCCTCGAGCGGCGTGTCCGGGTCGGGCCAGTGGACCTGGTAGAGGTCGATGTGGTCGATCCCAAGGTGGGCGAGGCTCTCGTCGACGCCTCGGCGCAGCCAGTTCGGGCTCGAGTCACGCACGAGCCCGTCGCCCTCGACACGCAGCCCGCCCTTGGTGGCGATGACGATCTCGTCGCGTCGCGAGCGCAGCTCCCCCCCGAGCGCCTTGGCCACTAGCTGCTCGGAGGCGCCGAACCCGTACGCCTGGGCGGTGTCGAAGAAGTTGACGCCGAGCTCGAGCGCCCTCTGCATGGCGGCCACGTTGTCGCGCTCGTCGAGCGACCCCCAGTCGCCGCCGAACTGCCAGGTTCCGAAGCAGATGGGCGATACCTCGAGGTTGGTGCGGCCGAGGGTGATGTTCTTCATGGTCTCCGTCGTCCGGGGATCGTCGCGCCGCGGCGAGCTCGAGAGCACCTTCCCGTCCGCGGCGCGCTCCGAACCTCGCCCGCGCGACTAGGCGCCGAGCCGCGACTCCTCGAGGTCGAGCTCTCGCTCGACGCGGCGCATGACCTCGTCGCTTATCTCGCCGCCGTCGCGGAGGTCGAGCAGGGCCATCCGCTGGGCGCCGATGGTCTCGCGCATGAGGCGCACGTACTGAGCCGAGCGCAGCTCGTGGGCCTCGTCGCCGCTCCCATCGCCGTCGGCGCGGGCGGAGAAGCGACGACGCCGCAGGTCGAACAGCCCGCGCAGGCGCTCCACCGTCGCCTCGTGCGTCCAGTCGGCCTCGGCCAGCTCGTCGACGCGGGCGAGGCCGGCCTCGGCGGCGCGCACGCGCGCCGTCGACTCCTCGAGCACGTCGCGCCCGTCCCCCTCGACGCCGAGGGCGCGGACGAGCCACGGAAGCGTGATGCCCTGGATCACGAGCGTCCCGACCACGGTCGCGAAGGCGAGAAAGACGAGCAGGTCTCGCTGCGGGAAGGGATCGCCGCCCTCCACGCTGAGGGGTATGGCGAGCGCCGCGGCGAGCGCGACCGCGCCGCGCATGCCCGACCAGGCGACGATCGCGAC
>DAIOHA010000135.1:0-3950 GCA_036744955.1 Thermoleophilaceae bacterium
CGTCGAGCTCGGCGACGCCGTAGTTCTGCGGGTCGGGCACCGGCGTGAGCAGGATGAGCGCGTCGGGCTCCTCGGAGCGAAAGGCCTCAACGAGGTCGGTGATGCGTCGCGGAGGAGGTTGTCGCCGAGGTACATGACGAACGGCGACTCGCCGAGGAAGGGCTCGGCGGTCAGCACCGCGTGGGCTAGCCCGAGCGGCGCCTCCTGCTCGATGTAGGTGATCGACACGCCAAGCGCTAGCCGTCGCCGGCGGCGGCGCGGATCTCGCTGCCCGTCTCGGGGGCGATGACGACGCCGACCTCGCGGATGCCGGCGGCCGCCATCGCCTCCTCGCCTCGATCCCGTAGAAGAGCACCGGCTTGTTGGCCACGGGCACGAGCTGCTTGGCGCTCGTGTGTGTGAGCGGGCGCAGGCGCGTGCCCATCCCGCCCGAGAGGCCCTTGAGCTCCTGCACCGGCGGAGGCTAGTGTCGCTCAGTGATCGGCGACGTAGCCGCCCTGCGGCTCGAGCGGCAGGCCCGCCTCCGCCCAGGCAGAGATCCCGCCGGCCAGGTTATAGGCCTCCCAGCCGCTCGCCCGAAAGGCCTGAGTGGCGAGGCCGGAACGCGACCCGAGCCGGCACTGGAACACCACCGGCCGCTCGCGTCCGATGGTCGCCGCCTGCGAGGCCAGGCGCTCGAGCTCGACGTGACGGGCGCCGGGGATGCGTCCGGCGTTCCACTCGTACGTCTCGCGCACGTCAATCAGCTCGACCTCGCCGCGGTCGAGCCGCCGCTTCACCTCTTCGGGCGAGAGCTCGTGCGCCTGCTCGGCGAACACCATGGCGCGAGCGTACCGCGGCGCCATGCTCCGTCTGACCTCCCACCTATTGTGGGGCGGCTATGGAAGCTGCGCTCTCCTTCCCCATCTCGCAACCGCGCGTCGAGGTGCACGGTGACCGCGTCGAGATCGACGCGCTCACGGTCGACGACCGCACGCTGGCCGAGCTCGTCGAGCGGCGGGCCGAGCAGGGCGTCGGGGGCGAGGACACCGTTCGCGACGCGCTCGAGATCGGCGCGCGCGTGCTCGATCGCGAGGCCACCGGCGCCGAGGTCGACTTCGTCAAGCGCGAGTTCGAGAAGCTCTCGAGCGAGGTCGAGCGGTCGTTCGCCGACAAGGCGCGTGCGGTCGCCGAGCACATGCAGAACCAGTTCGAACGCTTCCTCGGCGAGGACTCAGGGGCGATGACCAAGGCGCTCGACTCGCACTCCGAGGAGCTCGGCGAGCTCATCGCCCGCCACTTCGGCGGCGACCGCAACACCGCCGTTCAGCACCAGCTCCGGGAGCTGATGAGCAGGGCGCTCCAGGAGTCGCGCGCCGATCTGCTCCGCCAGTTCTCCGCCCAGGACGGCCATAACCCGCTCGCGGACTTCAAGAGCTCAGTCGTGCGCGAGCTACGGACCGCCCAGCAGAAGGACGATGCCTTTCTGCACCGGCTGACCGAGCTGAGCAGTGAGATCCAGCGCCTGCGCGACGCCGAGCAGAGCCGGGCCGAGATCGAGGAGGAGCGCGAGCGCGGGACGGCGAAGGGGCGCAGCTTCGAGGAGGCGTGCTTCGCGCTGCTCGAGTCGATGGCGTCCGCGCGCGGCGACGTCGCGCACCACGTCGGCGACGAGCGCTCGGCGAGCGGCGGCAAGCTTGGCGACGTGGTCGTTGAGCTCGAGGCCGCGCAGGGCGAGTGCCGCGGGCGAATCGCGCTCGAGGTCAAGGACGAGCAGCTCTCGAAGAACAAGGCCTGGGAGGTCCTCAACGGCTCCCTCGCCCAGCGCGACGCCGCCTTCGCGATCCTTGTCGTGGGCTCGGACGAGAAGGTTCCGTCCGGGCGCGAGCCCCTCCACGAGTACGAGGGCAACAAGATGATCGTCGCCCTCGACCGCGAGACGCTCGACCCGCGCCCGCTCGAGCTCGCCTATCGCTATGCGCGCTGCCGCTGCCTCATGGCCCGCGAGCGCACCCTCCAGGTCGACGCCGCCGGCGTGCGAGCAGCCACCGAAGAGGCGCTGTCGGCGCTGAGGAACGCGCAGGGAATCCGCGGTGCGCTCACCGGGGCGACCAACAACGTGGCGTCCGCCCGCAAGACGCTCGACGACATGATCGCGAGCGTGGAGAAGAGCCTCGAGCGCGTGGAGGGGCTGATCGCCGCCGGCCAGGGCTAGGCGACGCGCGGCCCGCGCGCGACGGCCCGGACCATCAGCCGCGCACCACGCCGGCGAGCGCCTCGGCGGCCTCGAGCACGGCGGCGCGCGCGTCGTCGGGCTCGAGCACCGCGGCGTCGCCGGCCTCCTTGAGGATCTCGCGGGCGAGCCAGTCCTCGCCAGCGTAGTGGAGCTCGACCACGACGGCGCCGTCGTCGAGCTCGTCGACCACGGCGCGCTCCTCGCGCGCCCAGCGCGCGCGCTCGGGCGCGACCCATACGCGCGCCGCCCGTGAGGCGGGCACCTCGCCCGTACGCGGCCAGCCCTCGATGTCTGGCTCGACGCCCGGTCGGGGCTCGAAGCGCACGTCGAGGACCTCGGCTGCGCGAATCCGGTCGAGGCGGTAGCTGCGCGCGGCGTCGCGCTCGGGATCGAACGAGTGGACGTACCAGCCCTCCTGTCCGTTCAGCAGCTGGTAGGGCTCGATCCGCCGCTCGACGAACTCGTCCTCGTTCTCCTTGTAGTAGTCGATCCGCAGCAGCCGTCGCTCCGCCACGGCGCTGCTCACGATGCGTGCGATGTCGGAGTCGTCGCCGCGCGCGCTCGTCATCTGCAGGCCGCCGCCGGCCGGGTCCTCGCCGAGCGCCGCGACGATCTTGGCGCGGGCGGAGGCGAGCGAGCCCTCGGGCAGGTGCTCCCCGAGCAGGTCGATCGCGGCGACGAGGGCCTTCGCCTCGAGCGGGAGCAGCCGTGCCGGACGCGCGAAGGAGTCGCCGTACGGCTCGGGGTCGACCTCGATCTGGTCGCCCTGCACCTCGGCGTAGAGCACGTAGCTGCCGCCCCCGAAGTTCACAACGTTGAGCACGTCGATGTCCTCGCGGAGCTCGTCCTCGGATATCTGGAGCGTCTCGCACAGCTCGCGGACGTCGAGCTTGCGGGCCTCGCGCGCGGCCTGGACGAGGATGCCCGTGAGCGTCATCAGCCGCGCGAGCCGCTCGGGACGGATCGGCGCCTCGCGTCGGGGGTCGGCATCGTCGTCGTGTCCCTGGCCGTCGTCGGTCGCCTCGCTCGGCGCACGCGCCACCACGGCCGAAGCGACGTCGAGCGAGCCGGAGTGACGCTCGACCACCAGCCGCACGCGCTCGGTGAACTCATCGACGAGCTCGTCCGTCCCGAGGATGCGGGCCCGCTCGCCGAGGCCCAAGACCCACGAGATGAGCAGGCGCGCGTCGGCGTACTCGGTCTCGAAGACGATCCCCTCGTCCTCGGGCGCGTCGGGCGCGTCGGCGGCCGGGGTGACCGTTCCGACCTGGCCGAAGTGGCGCTCCACGAGCCAGTCGATGCGACTCGAGACCCACACGCGCGCGGTGCCGACCGTCTCGCCGAGCTGCCAGTCGGCGCGCGCCGCGTAGAGCCGGGGGTCGAAGTCCTTGGGCGCCGCGAAGTCGTGCTCGGACTTCGTCGCGTACGAGACCTTTCCGCGGATGCGCGACAGGCGAAAGATGCGGATGTCGTCGCGCTCGCGCGCCCGACCGATGAGGTAGAAGCGACCGCCGCGGAAGAGGAGCTGGTACGGATCGACGCGCCGCGTCTCCTCGGCGTCGCGGCCCATCGTGTAGTAGTCGAAGACAATCGTCTTGCGGCGGAAGATCGCCGTCTCGATCTTGCTCAGGCGCTGCGACAGCTCGCGGCCACCGGCGGTCGCGGTGATCGCGAGCGAGACCGATCGCTCCTCCGGCGCCGCGAGCGGCGACGGGCGCCCCCACGAGAGCTGCTG
>DAIOHA010000136.1:0-3897 GCA_036744955.1 Thermoleophilaceae bacterium
AGTCGAGCGCGCTCTCGGGCTTGGCGGGGTCCTCGTGCCCGGTCACGAGGGCGACCGCCGATGCGTCGTCCCGATGGGTGACCGGCACGCCGGCGTAGGCGGGAGCCGCGAAGCCGGAGGTGACTCCGGGCACGACCTCGAACGGCACGCCTGCTCCGCGTAGCGCCTGAGCCTCCTCGCCACCGCGGCCGAAAACGAACGGGTCGCCGCCCTTGAGGCGCACGACGTGCCGTCCCGCGCGGGCCAGCTCGACGAGCAGCGCGTTGATCTCGTCCTGGCGCAGCGACGGCGCTCCCGGCCGCTTGCCGACGTAGCGCAGGTCGGCGTCGGGACGCGCGCCCTCGAGCGCGCCCGCGGGGATCAGCCGGTCGTAGAGGATCGCGTCGGCGCCCGCGATTAGCTCGAGTGCACGACGGGTCATGAGGCCGGGGTCCCCCGGGCCCGCGCCCACGAGAAAGACGGTCCCTGGGCTCGCCTGGCGTTCGCCGAGCGGCTCCATGTCCGACAACTTAGAGGCGGGCCCGATCGGACTCGGCTGCGCCTGCGCTCCTGGCGGTCGGGCCGCCCGAGGCGCCCTAGCGCCTGAGGGCGCCGCGCACGTCGGGCAGCGCGCGCCGAACGCCGTCGCCGGCGGCGGCGACCGCCGTCTCCGGCGTTCGAGGCCGAATCGAGCGCGCGCCGCGGGTTGACGCCGCCCTCGCCGGAGCCCGACGAACCGCCGCCCCCGCGCCGTGGACGGGCGCGGCACGCGCGCCTTGTCCGCGCGCCGGGCGAGGAGCGCTTGCCGTCGCCTGACCCTTCTATGCGCGGCCCGCCTTCCGAGCGCCTGCGCCGAACGCTGGCGAGGCTCCTTCTTGTCGGCGTTCGCCTCACGCTTCTCGGCCGCGCGCCGACCCTTCGCCCGTTCGGCCTCGGCCAGGACATCAAGTCCCGGTCCCCGTCTCGGTCGCCGCCGGCAGCTGCGGCGTCCATGTCGCCGCCCTGGCGACGGACCTCGCGCAGGACGGCAGGGCCAACGCCCGGCCGCGGCGGACTCGGTGGCGACGCGCAACCCGCGTCAGTAGCGAAGCGCGAGAGCGTCGGCCTAGATCGCGCCTCCTGACGTCGACGGGTGCCCCTCGGGGCGCCCGTCGTTTTCGTCCGGACGGCGCTAGCGCACTCCCCGGTTCGCCGGTCCAGAGTCCGCATCTTCCTGCGCCGCTTCGGCGTCTACCAGGATCTCCTCCGCTCCGGCCGAGAGCAGGCGTCCCGCGGCTTCGCGTCCGAGCTCGGCGGGTCCCTCCGCGCCGCCCTCGATGCGGTCGCGCACCCACGCGCTCCCATCCGGAAGGCCGACAAAGCTCTCGACCGCGAGCTCGCCCTCGCCCGGACGGAGCGTCGCGTGCACGCCGATCGGTGTGCGGCAGCTGGCCCCGAGCGCGGTGGCGACCGCCCGCTCGGCGGTCAGGGTCACGAGCGACGCCCGGTCGGTCACCCGCGCGGCCAGCTCGACGGCGCGCTCGTCGTTCCCGCGCGCCTCGAGCGCGAGGCAGCCCTGACCGGGCGCGGGGACGAAATCGTCGGCGGCGAGCGCGACGCCCTCCGGCCGGTCGAGTCGTTTGAGCCCCGCGAGCGCCAGGAGCACCGCGTCGAAGTCGCCTGCCGCGAGCCGGCCGAGGCGCGTGTCGACGTTGCCGCGCAGCTCGAGCACCTCGAGGTCGGGGCGCACGGCGAGGAGCTGCGCGCGCCGGCGCAGGCTGCTCGTTCCCACGCGCGCGCCCGAGGACAGCTCGTCGAGGGCCCCGGCGCCGCACAGCGCGTCGCGAGCGTCGACCCGAGCGGGCACGCCGACGATCGCCAGGCCCTCGGGCAGCTCGCCCGGCACATCCTTGGCGGAGTGCACGGCGAGGTCGGCGTCGCCCGCGAGCAGCGCTTCCTCGATCTCCTTGACGAAACGCGACTTGTCCCCCGGCTCGCCCGCCGCGGCGGGCGCGGTGGGCGAGGGCGAGCCCGCTCCGCGCGAACCGGGGCGCTCGTCGCCCGCCGTGGTTATCTCGACGATGTCGACGCGCGACGCCGGGTCGGCCTCCCCGAGCGCCCGGGCGACGAGGTCGGCCTGCGCGCGCGCGAGCGCGCTCCCGCGCGTGGCGAGGCGCAGCACGCCGTTGCAAACGCTCACGGTCAGCGCGACGCGCGCCGGCGCGAGCCCGCGCGTCGGCGCTCGGCGAGCTCGGTGACCTCCGCGTTCACCGGCACCTCGGTTTCGAGCGCAGGGTCGAGCCCGAATAGCTCGCGCAGCGCCTGGACGTACTCGTACGCGCCCTCCTCGGTGCGCTTGAGCCGCACGGTCGGCTCGTGGAGCAGCCGCTTGACGATCGACCGCGCCAGCGCCTCGACGCGCTCGCGATCGGCCTCCGAGAGCGACTCCCAGCGACCGCCGTTCTCGGCCAGTACGTGCCTCACGACCTCCTCACCGCGGGCGCGCAGGGCGGAGATGGTCGGGACGACCTCGAGGCTCGCGAGCCAGCCGGCGAAGCGCTCGACCTCGCGGTCGACCACGACCCGGGCGCGCGTGGCCTCGCTCTGGCGCACCGAGATGTTGCGGGCGACCTCGCGCTGGAGGTCGTCCATGTCGTAGAGCGTGATCCCCGGCAGCTCGCGCACACTCGACTCGAAGTCGCGCGGCACGGCGATGTCGACCAGCAGCAGCGGTCGCCCGCCGCGCTCGGCGACGACGAGCTCGAGCTCCTCGCGCCCGACGATCTGGTGCGGCGAGCCGGTGGAGCCGACGACGATGTCGGCGCGCGCGAGCTCCTGCGGCAGGTCGTCGAAGCGCACGGCCTCGCCGCCGAAGTGCTGGGCCAGCCCGATCGCCCGGTCGTAGCGTCGGTTCGCCACGAACACCGTCGAGACGCCGGCCTGGGCGAGCGCGCGTGCGGTCAGCTCGCCGTTCTCGCCTGCGCCGATCACGAGCACGCGGCGCTGCGAGAGGTCTCCGAGCGTCTCCCGCGCGAGCTCCACCGCAACGGAGGCCACCGACACGCGCGAGCGGCCGACGGCGGTCTCGGTGCGCACGCGCTTGCCCGCGGCGAGCGCGTCCCGGAAGAGGCGATTGGTGAGCGGCCCGGTGACGCCCTCGACGAGCGCGAGCTCGTAGGCGCGCTTGACCTGGCCCTGGATCTCGGCCTCGCCGACGATCATCGAGTCGAGCCCGGCGGCGACCTCGAACAGGTGGCGGACGGCCTCGAGGCCGCGTAGTGCGTAGAGGTGGCCGAGAAGCTCGGTGGGGCGAATGTCGGCCTGGCGCGCGAGCGCTCCCAGCGCCTCCGACTCCGCCTCCACGGGATCGGCCGCGTAGAGGTAGAGCTCGGTGCGATTGCACGTCGAGAGGGCGACCGCCTCGCGCACGGCCGCGCCGCCCGCGAGCTCGGCGAGCACGCCGCTCGCGCGCCCCTCGGGCAACGCGAGGCGCTCGCGCAGGGGCAGCGGCGCCGTCTTGTGCGATACGCCGAGGACGAGCAGTCCGGCGCCCGTGTCGCCCGCGCCGCTCTCGGTCGCCCCGGCGCCGGTCACCGCCGCGTCTCCTCGTCCGAGCGCTCGAGCTCCGACAGCTCGCGCTCGAGGCGCCCGACCTTGCGCGCGATGATCGCCACGTAGACGACGACGAGTGCGAGGAAGATGACGTACGCGGCAGCGACGTACTTCCCGGCGGAGTCGAGCGGCAGGGCGGGCATCAGCGGGTCGCCGTCCCCACCCCGGCGGGAGCGCGCTCCTCGCGGGCGGCGGGAAGCTCGACCTCGCGGTCAGCGGCGGCGCGAGCTTGGCGGCGCCGGGCACGCCGCAGCCGCTCCGAGGCCGTCTTCGAGCCGAGCTCGAGCGTCCACAGCGTGGCGAACAGGAGCGCCATCGCGACGAGCG
>DAIOHA010000137.1:0-3875 GCA_036744955.1 Thermoleophilaceae bacterium
CGGGCGAGAAGCGGCGCTCGACGCCGTCGAGCGTCGTCATCGTCTCGCCCTCGCGCGCCCAGCGCACGACGATCTCGGAGCCGCGCACGCGGTCGAGGTCGAAGGCGTGCAGCGGCTGGCCCGTCGTCAGCATCACGTAGTTGGTGATGTCGACGACGTTCGAGATCGGACGCTGCCCGGCGGCGGTCAGCCGCTGCTTGAGCCACGCCGGCGAGGGGCCGAGCCGCACGTCCTCGAACACGCGCGCGGTGAAGCGCAGGCACACGTCGGAGTCGGCAATCTCGATGTAGGCGTGGTCCTCGGCGCGGTCGTCGCCGCGTGGCGTGGCATCCACGGCGGTGGGGTCCTCGGCGAGGGGCGCCCCGGTGACCGCATGCACCTCGCGCGCAACCCCGTACACGCCCATGACGTCGGCGCGATTGGGCGTCACCTCGATCTCGATCACCTCGTCGGCGATCGGCAGCGCCTCCGCGAGCGGCGCCCCCGGGGGGTAGCCGTTCTCGAGCACGAGCACGCCCGAGTGGTCGTCGCCGATGCCGAGCTCGTCCTCGGCGAGGATCATCCCGCTCGAGACGACGCCACGCAGCTCTGCCTCGCCGAGCGCGGTGCCGTCGGGCATTACCGCGCCGGGCCGTGCCACGGCAACCGTCTGGCCGCCCGCGACGTTCGGGGCGCCGCACACGATCGTCCTCGCCTCGCCCGACCCGTCGTCGACCCGGCACACCGACAGGCGCGAGGCGTTCGGGTGGCGCTCGGCCCCCAGCACGCGGCCGACGACGAAGGCGGTCGGGTCGCCGACCCCCGTGCGATGGAGGCGCTCAAGCTTGACCCCCGCCATCGTCAGGGCGTCCGCGACCTCGGCGGCGCCGAGCCCCGGGTCGCAGAGGGAGCGCAGCCAGCCGAACGGGACCCTCATGTCCCGAACTGCTCCAGCAGCCGCACGTCGTTCTCCCACAGCATGCGCAGGTCGGGCACGCCGTACTTGAGCATGGCGATGCGCTCGATGCCCATGCCGAAGGCGAAGCCCTGGACGCGGTCGGGGTCGTAGCCCGAGCCCCGCACGTACTCGAGCACGTTCGGGTCGACCATTCCGGCGCCGAGGATCTCGATCCAGGCCTCGCCCTTGCAGGTCGGACAGCGCTCGGACTCCACCGCACCCGACCCGTCGCAGACGAAGCACGACACATCGACCTCGACGCTCGGCTCGGTGAACGGGAAGTAGCCCGGCCGCAGCCGCACCTCCTGTCCCGGCCCGAACATCGCGCGCGCGAACTCGCCCAGCGTGCCCTTGAGGTCGGCAAGCGTGATGTCCTCGTCGATCGCGAGGCCCTCGAGCTGGTGGAACATCGGGACGTGCGTCGCGTCGGGGGTGTCGGGGCGGTAGACGCGCCCGGGCACGACGACGTGGATCGGCGGCTCCCGCGCCTCCATCGCACGGACCTGCATGGGCGAGGTGTGCGTGCGCAGCAGGACGCTGTCGGACAGGTAGAAGGTGTCCTGGGGCAGTCGGGCGGGATGCGAGGGCGGGTGGTTGAGAGCGGTGAAGTTGTAGTGCTCGTACTCGACCTCGGGGCCCTCGAGCACCGTGTAGCCGAGGCCGGTGAAGACGTCCTCGAGCTCGCGCCGGATCTCGGTGACCAGATGCAGGTGGCCGGCGGGCAAGGGCGGGTCGCCGGGAAGCGTCACGTCGACGCGATCCTCGACGAGCCGGCGCTCGAGGTCGGCCGCCTCCAGCGCGGCGCCCCGCTCGGCGATCAGCTCCTCGAGCCGTGTCCGCAGCGCGTTCGCCGCCTGCCCCACTCGACCGCGCTCCTCGGCCGGCAGGTCGCGGATCGACCGCAGCGTCGCCGTCAGCTCCGACCGGCGCCCTAGGTAGCGCACGCGGGCGTCCTCGAGCTCGCGAGCGTCGCCGGCGCAGGTCACCGCGGCCTCGGCCTCCGCCCCGAGCTCCTCGAGACGGCGCGCTGCGGCGGGCTCAGCCATCGACGGCCATCCTAGTCGGGTTGGGGGTCCCCACCCTGCGCCCGAGCTCGTACAGCGCGACCGTCGCGGCCATCGCCGCGTTGAGCGACTCCGGGCCGTCCGTGCGCAGCGGGATCGCCGCCTCGAGCGAGGCGCTCGCAACGATCTCGGGCGGCAGGCCCTCGCGCTCGCCGCCCACGCAGACCGTGACCGGCGCCGGCAGCTCCGGCGCCGGGATCTCAGCGAGCGCGCGCTCGGCGCCCCGCCGCAGGGCGAGTGTTGTGCCGTCGAGCTCCGCGAACGAGGCGCGCGCCGGCGGCCGGGCGAACACTGAGCCCATGCTCGCGCGCACGGCCTTGGGCCCGTAGGGGTCGGCGCAGTCCGGGCCGAGGACCACCGGTCCGTCGCACAGCGCGTGCGCGGAGCGGACCGTCGCACCCACGTTTCCGGGATCGGCGACGCCGTGCAAGAGCACGGACACCGAGCCGCCGGGCTCAACGAAGCGCTGGCGGTACACGCCGACCACGCGTGTGCCCGAGCCGAGCGTGCTGACCTCGTCGAGCAGCTCCGACTCGACGTCGACTCCGGCGCGCAGCAGGATCTCGGGTTCGACGCCCGCCGCTTCCGCGGCCTCCACGAGGTCCTCTCCCTCGGCGATGAACAGGCCGGTGCGCCGGCGATGGCGCACGTTGGTGAGGCGGCGGATCGTCTTGAGCTTGGGATTGTCGGGTGAGTTGATCAAAGGGGCTCCGGGAACGAAAAAGGGCGCCGTGTCCGGCGCCCCGAGGGTCGAGCGGATCTGCCGTTCCGAGGGTCAGGCAGCCGCCGCCTCGCGGGCGCGGTCGACGAAGCGTCGGAAGGTCTCGGGGTCGCGGACGGCGATATCGGCGAGCATCTTGCGATCCACCTCGACCTCGGCGAGCTTGAGGCCGTGCATGAACTGGCCGTAGGTGAGGCCCTCGCGCCGGGCGGCCGCGTTGATGCGGGTGATCCACAGCCGCCGGAAGTCGCGCTTACGGTTGCGGCGGTCGCGATAGGCGTAGGTGTCGGCCTTGAGCAGCGCCTCCTTGGCGCGCCGGTAGCTCTTGTGCGCCTCGCCGCGGTAGCCCTTGGCCCGGTCGAGGGTCGCGCGGCGCTTCTTGCGCGCGTGCTGTGAGCGCTTGACGCGACTCATCGCCCGAGCAGCTCCGTGACCCGCGGTCGATCGGCGTCCGAGACCTCGAGCGGCTGCGACAGGCGCCGCTGGCGCTTTGCGTTCTTCTTCACGCGGATGTGGCTCGTCATGGCGTGACGGGCGCGCAGCTTGCCGCCGCCGGTGACCTTGAAGCGCTTCTTGGCGCCGGAGTGGGACTTCATCTTCGGCATGAACGCGCTATTGAAGCAGACGCTCCTTGACGGTCCCGCGCCTCGCCCCGCCGAGCGCGTCGGCGGGA
This sequence comes from Thermoleophilaceae bacterium, assembly GCA_036744955.1. Taxonomy (GTDB): domain Bacteria; phylum Actinomycetota; class Thermoleophilia; order Solirubrobacterales; family Thermoleophilaceae; genus JACCUC01. The sequence continues at coordinate 3,396 of DAIOHA010000137.1, forward strand.
ACGCGGCTCCGTCGCCCAGCTACGCCGACTCGGCGCCGGCCGCGGTCGCCGCCCCGTCCGCGGCGGCGACCGCGGACGGCTCTCCATCCGCCGCGCCGCCGGCACCGGCGCCATTCTCGGCCGCGTCGCCCTTCGGCGGCAGGGGCGCGAGCATCATCGTCATGTTGCGGCCGTCGAGGTTCGGTCGCTGCTCGATCGTCCCGAGCTCGCCGACATCCTCGGCGAGGCGCAGCAGCAGCCCCTCGCCACGCTCGGGGTGCGTCGTCTCGCGCCCGCGGAACATGATCGTGACCTTGACCTTGTCCTGATGGCGCAGGAAGCGCTCGACGTGGCCCTTCTTCGTCTCGTAGTCGTTGTCGGCGATCTTCGGGCGCAGCTTGATCTCGCGCACAGTCACCGACTTCTGGTGCCGGCGTGCCGCCTTGGCCTTCTGCTCCTGCTCGTACTTGTACTTCGAGTAGTCGAGCACGCGGCAGACCG
>DAIOHA010000138.1:0-3847 GCA_036744955.1 Thermoleophilaceae bacterium
CAGGTCGAGTACCACCCCTTCCTCGGGCAGCCGCGGCTGCGGGAGCTCGCAGCCGGGCACGACCTCCTGCTGACCGCGTACTCGCCGCTCGCACGCGGCCGCGTGGACCGCGACGACACGCTGCGCGAGATCGCCGCCGCGCATGAAGCCACACCCGCACAGGTCGCGCTGCGATGGCTCGTTGATCAAGACCGCGTCGCCGCCATCCCGAAGGCCACCTCGCCCGAGCGGATCGAGGAGAACCTCGGCGCGCTCGAGCCGCGCCTCGACGACGCGGAGCGACGGCGGATCGACGCGCTCGAGCGCGGCGAGCGCCTGATCGACCCGACCTTCGCGCCCGACTGGGAGGACTGAGCGTCGCTCCCGGCGCGTGCGAGGCTGAGGACGTGCGCATCTTCTCGGGCATCCAGCCGACGGGCCGCAAGCACCTCGGCAACTACCTCGGCGCGATCCGTCAGTACGTGGAGGGCCAGGACCGCGGCGAGGCGCTCTTCTGCATCGTCGACCTGCACGCGACGACCGTGCCCTACGAGCCCGCCGTGCTGCGCCGCTCCGTGCTCGACACGACGGCGATGCTGCTCGCCGCCGGCCTCGACCCCGCCCGCTGCATCCTCTTCCGCCAGGGCGACGTGCCCGAGCACACCGAGCTCTGCTGGCTGCTGTGCGCGGTCACCGCGCACGGCGACCTCAACCGCATGCACCAGTTCAAGGACAAGTCCGAGCGCCAGCGCGAGCTGGTCTCCGCCGGTCTGTTCTTCTATCCGGTGCTGATGGCCGCGGACGTGCTCGCCTACCGCGCCGACGAGGTCCCGGTCGGCTCAGATCAGCGCCAGCACATCGAGCTCATGCGCGACGTCGCGATCCGCTTCAACGAGCGCTTCGGCGAGACGTTCGTCGTGCCCCGCGGCCGCATCCCCGAGATCGGCGCGCGCGTCATGGACCTTCAGGAGCCCGAGCGCAAGATGTCAACGACGGCCTCGACCGAGCAGGGAACGGTGTACGTGCTCGACGAGCCGAGCGCGATCGTCAAGAAGGTGAAGAGTGCGGTCACCGACTCCGGTCGCGACGTGGTGCGCTCGCCCGAGAAGCCCGGCATCTCGAACCTGATCGAGGTGATGGCGACGATCCGCGGCACCGAGCCCGCGGGCGTCGAGCTCGAGTTCGACGGCGCGGGCTACGGCGGCTTCAAGCAGGCGGTGGCCGACGCGGTCGTCGAGTACCTGACGCCCGTGCGCGAGCGCTACGCCGAGCTGCGGGCGGACGAGCCGGCGCTCGAGCAGGTGCTAGCCGAGGGCGCCGAGCGGGCGCGCGCGATCGCCGGCCCGACGCTCGCCGACGTGCGCGAGCGCATGGGTGTCGGCCCGCCGCGCTAGGCGCACGCCCGTCGGCGCCCGGCTCTACGCTGGCGCCGTGCCGCTTCCGCCGCTCGAGCTCGACCTCGAGGTCTTCCACGGGCCGTTCGACCTACTGCTCGCGCTCGTGCTGCGCGAGGAGGTCGATCTGCTCGAGCTCGACCTTGCGGAGGTCGTACTCGCCTACCTCGACCACCTCGAGCGCGCGGGCGAGCTCGACCTCGAGGCGACGACCGAGTTCCTCGTCCTCGTCGCCGCCCTGCTCGAGCTCAAGTCGCGCAAGATGCTCCCGCACGAGGAGGAGGAGCCGCTCGAGCTCGAGGCGCCGGAGGCGGCCGAGGAGCTGCTCGCGCGCATGCTCGAGTACGCGCGCTACCGCGCCGCCGCCTCCCACCTGCGCGAGCGCCTCGAGGCCGAGTCCGGCCACCGCTACCGCTCGGCTCCGCTCCCGCCCGAGCTGCGGCGCGCGCCGCTCGAGGCCGCCGAGGCCGTCTACGATCCAGATCGGCTCGGGCGCGCGCTCGGCGACCTCTTGCACGCGCCGCCCGCGCTCGACACCCGGCACATCGCGCGTCCCGCGGTGTCGCTCGAGCGCCGGCTCGCGCACGTGCGGGCGCTCCTCGCACGGCGGCCGAGCGTGAGCTTCGAGGAGTGCGTGGCCGGAGCCGACCGCACGACGGAAGCGGTCACCCTGTTCGCGCTGCTCGAGCTGTACAAGGGCGGCGAGGCCGTGTGGGAGCAGTCCGAGCCCTTCGGCCCGATCGAGGTGCGGCGCGCGGAGACGGGGGCGGCGCGGGCGCCGGTGGGGGCGCGGACCGCGTGAGCGACCTCGTTCGCGTCGTCGAGGCGCTGCTCTTCCTCTCGCCCGAGCCGGTGTCGGCCGCCGAGCTCGCCGACGCCTGCGAGGTCGAGGAGGACGAGGTGGTTGCCGCTCTAGCTCGTCTGCGCGAGCACTACGCCGAGGGTTGGCGCGGAGTAGTCCTGCGCGAGGTGGCGGGTGGGTTCTCGCTCGCCACCGACCCGGTGGCCGAGCCCGCGGCGCGCCGGCTGCTCGCTCGCCCGCGCACGCCGCCGTTGACCCAGGCCCAGGCCGAGTGCCTGGCCATCGTCGCCTACCTGGGCCCCGTGTCGCGCCCCGAGGTCGCGCGCATCCGCGGCGTCGCCTCCGAGTCGGCGGTCGCCACCCTGCTCGAACGCGGACTGATCGAGGAGTCGGGGCGCTCGCGCTTCGGCGCGGTGCTCTACCGGCCGACCGCCTTGTTCGAGCGGCTTTTCGGCCTGCGCGGGCTCGACGAGCTGCCGGACCCGGCCCGCTTCGACCCCTCGCCGGAGGAGGAGGGCGAGCTGCGCGAGCGCCTCATTCGGGCGGGAGAGGCGCGCGCCGAGGCCTGAGGGCGAGGCCGCTCGGCGCCGTCGCGCCCCTCAGCCGAAGATGGGGAAGCTGCGTTTGCGCGCCAGGCGGTCGACGCCCTGCTCGATTCGCCACTCGACCTCGTTGTAGATCGTGTCGACGTACTCGTCGTCCTCGACGCGCTCGGGATCGTCGTCGACGAAGATCGGGTCGAGGATCTCGATCCGCAGCTTCGCGGGCAGGGGGAGGAAGGGCAGCACGCCCGGCGCGATTCCCCACGGCAGGCCCACCGCGAGTGGCAGCGACTCGATGCGCGCGAGCTGCTTGAGGCCGAGCGCCCGCGCCACCGTCCGGCCGCCGGGCAGCGTGAACATCGTGTCGGTTCCGCCGGTCTTGGCGAGCGGGACGATCGGCACGCCGGACTTGATCGCCTGCTTGACGAAGCCCCGGCGACCGGCGAGCTTGACCTCGTCGCGCTCGTTCCACGGCCGCAGCGAGTCGACGTCGCCGCCGGGGTAGACGATCACGTCACGCCCCGCCTCGAGCGCCGAGGAGACCGTCTCGGGGGACGCCGACACCACGCCCATCTTGCGGAAGTACTCGCCGACGACCGGCGTCGCCATGAGCGCGTCGTGGGCGGTGCCGTGGAGGAGGCGCTTGTCGCCGAAGCGGCGGTTCCAGTTGAGGCCGAACATCCACGCCTCGACGGGGAAGATCCCGGCCGCGTGGATGCCGACGATGAGCGCCGGCGGGTCGGGCAGCCGGTGCCAGCCCTCGGTCTCCATGCGGAAGTAGTGGTCCTGCACGAAGTCCCAGAGGAAGCGCTGCATGCGCGCGAAGTCGGGATCCATCTTGTCGAGCGAGCCCTTGCGCGCGCGGCGCTGCACGAGGCCGGCGAACCCGCCGGGGCCCTCTTCCTGCTTGCGCGACGAGCCCCCGGAGTCGCCCGAGGCCTTCGCGCCGTCGCTGCCGCCCTCCGAGCCCCGTTCTTGCGCGCGACTCCGGGACGAGCGCTCGCCGTCGTCGCTCTGGGCGCCGTTCGACGGCGCCGTGCGCGCGGCCTCGCGCCGTGCCGACCCCTCACGCTGCGCCGCCGTCGCGCGGGCGAGCTCCGAGTCGGTCTGCGAGGCGACCGCCGCGTCGG
>DAIOHA010000139.1:0-3829 GCA_036744955.1 Thermoleophilaceae bacterium
CGGCTAGGACTCGAGCTCCGTCTCGGCGCCAACCGGCTCGCCGGCGCCGCGCTCGGCGAACTCCCACCAGCGCAGCGGGACCCACTCCCCGCCGACCCACGCGTCGACCGCCGCGCCGCTCCCCACGAGCTTGACGACGGTGCCCGCCGGCAACGTCCGCCCGGACATCGCCCGCACGGACACGAGCAGGCGGCCGAGCCGCTCTCCGCGCGCGTGCATCATCTGCCTCTCCACACCGGGGCACGCTTCTCGGCGAACGCGGCCACTCCTTCGCGGAAGTCCTCGCTCCGGAAGCACGACTCGCGCAAGGCGACGAGCTCGCGCTCGAGGTCCTCGGGGAGGAGCCCGGGGTACCGGCGCAGTGCACCGATGATGCGCTTGTTGCCCGCGAGCGAGAGCGGCGCGTTGCCGGCGATCTCCGCCGCCAGGGCGCCCCCGCGCGCGTCGAGGTCGGCGGGCTCGACGACCTCGTTCACGAGCCCCATGGCGAGCGCTCGCTCGGCGTCGACGTTGCGGCCCACGTGGAAGAGCTCGTTCGTGTGCGCGAGGCCGCAGACCTCGATGAACTTGCGCAGACCGGTGTGCGAGTAGATCAGGCCGAGCTTCGCCGGCGGCATCCCGAGCCGGATCCCGCGTGCCGCCACGCGCAGGTCGGCGGTGACCGCGAGCTCCAGCCCGCCGCCGATCGCGTGACCGTTCAGCGCGGCGACGACGGGGTAGGGGTAGCGCTCGAGCGCCTCGATCGCGGCATGGAAGGGATGGGCCACGAGCTGCTCTGCCTCGTCCGCGAACCGCTCGGGATCGCGGAAGTCGCCGATGTCGTAGCCCGCCGAGAAGATCGGTCCCTCGCCGGTGATCAGTAGGCAGCGGGCGTCGAGTCGGCCGGCGGCGGCGGCGAGCGCGTCGAGCAGCTCGTGGTCGAGCGCCCCGCGCTTCTCGGGATTGGAGATCCGCAGCCGCGCGACGCCCGGCTCGGGCTCGTCGAGCAGCAGCTTCCCCGAGGCGAGCCGCTCCGGCTCGCCCGCGGCGCGCGCGCCGGTGCCCGCGGCACTCGTCTCGGGGCGTGCGTCAGTCAAGGAGGACAAGCGTGTCGCCCTCGGACACGGCCTGGCCCTCCGAGCACGGGATCGCGCTCACCGTGCCCTCGTCCTCCGCCTCGACCGGCATCTCCATCTTCATCGACTCGAGGACCACGACCGTGTCGCCCTCGGCGATGCGTTGGCCGACCTCGCACTCGATCTTCCACACGGTGCCCGTTATGTGGGCCTCGACCTCGGGCAAAGCGCCTCCTCGGCGTCGCTCGGCGCGGCACCATACCCACCCGTGCACGCGGAACTCGGCGTCGTCGTCACCGCACGCAACGAGGCCGAGCGGCTGCCGGCCACGCTCGCCGCGCTCGCGGGCGCGATGCCGGACGCGCGGGTCGTGGTCGCCGACGACGCCTCGACCGACCCCACCTCCGTCGCGGCCCGCGCGGCTGGCGCGGCTTTAGTGCGGGCGCCCCGACGACTCGGCAAGGGGGGTGCCGCCACGCTCGGCGCGCGGGCGCTGCTCGCCGGCTCGCCGCCGCCGGGACTAGTTCTCCTGTGCGACGGCGACCTCGGTGCCTCGGCCGCCGCGCTCGTCGCGCTGCCCGCCCTCGTCGAGCGGGGAGAGGCCGATCTCGCGGTCGCCGCCTTCGCGCGCCGCGAGGGCGGCGGTCTGGGGATCGCGCGCGGAGCCGCCCGCCTCGCGATCGTCCGCGCGACGGGACTGCGCACGCGCGCGCCGCTGTCGGGCCAACGCGCCCTGCGGGCGGCCGATCTGCCCACCCTCCTGCCCTTCGCGCCCGGGTTCGGCATGGAGGTGGGGATGACGATCGACGCCAAACGTGCCGGCCTGCGTCTGGCCGAGCTCGAGCTTCCGCTCGAACACCGGCGCACCGGCCGCTCGGCGGTGGGCTTCGCGCACCGGGGGCGCCAGCTTCTCGACGTGCTGCGGGCCGCGCGCCGCCCGCCCCGGCGTTAGCTTCCGCCCGAATGATTCTCGGGGTCGACCAGGGAACCACGGGCACCACCTCGCTCGTGCTCGACGAGCGGGCGCGTGTCGTGGGGCGCGGCTACCGTGAGCACGAGCAGCACTTTCCGCGCCCCGGCTGGGTGGAGCACGAGCCCGACGAGCTCTGGGAGGGGGTGCGAGCGACGGCGCGCGCGGCGCTCGAGGACGCCGACGCCGCGCCCGCCGACCTCGAGGCGATCGGCGTCACCAACCAGCGCGAGACCGCGCTCGCCTGGGACCGGCGCACCGGCGACCCGCTCGCGCGCGCGCTCGTGTGGCAGGACCGCCGCACGACCGAGCGCTGCGAGGAGCTCCGGGCCCGGGGGCACGAGGACCTATTCCGCGAGCGCACCGGTCTCGTGCTCGACCCGTACTTCAGCGGAACGAAGTGGGAGTGGCTCCTGACCGCGGGCGGGGTCGAGGCCGACCGCGCCGCGCTCGGCACGGTCGACGCTTGGATCGTCCACAAGCTGTGCGGGCGCCACGCCACCGACCACTCGAACGCCGCGCGCACGCTCGTGTTCGACATCTCGGCGCGCCGTTTCGACCCGGAGCTGTGCGAGCTGCTGTCGATCCCGCCCGAGGCCTTGCCCGAGCCCCTTCCGAGCGCGCACGTCCTCGGCGAGACGACCGCCCTCGGCGGGGAGCGCCCGGTACCCGTGGCCGGCGTCGCCGGCGACCAGCAGGCCGCGCTGTTCGGGCAGGGCTGTCACTCGCCCGGGCTCGGCAAGAACACGTACGGGACGGGGTCGTTCGTGCTCCAGAACACCGGCGAGCGCCCCCCGCCGCCCTCGCACGGCCTGCTCTCGACGCTCGCCTGGACGCTCGGAGAGGACCGGACCGACTACGCGGTCGAGGCGAGCATCTTCGCGACCGGCGCCGCCGTGCAATGGCTGCGCGATGGGCTCGGCGTCATCGCACGTGCCGCCGAGACGGAGGAGCTCGCGCGCTCCTTGGACTCGAACGACGGCGTCTACTTCGTGCCCGCGCTGACCGGCCTCGCATCGCCGCACTGGGACCCGCACGCGCGCGGGACGATCGTCGGGCTCACGCGCGGCACCGGCCGCGCGCACCTCGCCCGCGCGACGCTCGAGGCGATCGCCTACCAGACCGTCGACGCGGTGCGCGCCATGGAGGCCGCCTCGGGCGACCGCCTCGAGGAGCTGCGTGCCGACGGCGGTGCGGTGGCTAACGCCTGGCTCATGCAGTTCCAGGCCGACGTGCTCGGCGTGCCGGTGGTCGTGCCGGAGACGATCGAGACCACCGCACTCGGCGCGGCCTGCCTCGCGGCCGTCGCCGTGGGCACGTGGACCGAGGAGGACGTGCGCGGGCTGTGGCGCGAGTCCGCGCGCTACGAGCCGCGCATGAGGGCGGACGAGCGGGAGGAGCTGCTCGCGGGCTGGCGCGCGGCGTTGGGGCGGGCACGCGCCGAGCGCGGCAACGGCTAGCTGCGATCGCGCGCTGACCCTGCGGCTGGTGGGGCGCCGCGGGTAACCGCGGGGACCCGATCGGGTATCGGGTAGCGAGGTGAAGGAGCAGGTCTACATCGACCCGCGCCCGGCGGAGCACTTCGCGCGCTTCCACGAGCGCGTCCGCCGCGGGCGGCCGAACTGGGTCTACGAGTTCGTGCGGCTCGTGCTCACGCCCTACCTGTCGATCTTCTTCCGCACGCGCGCGATCGACTCGGACAAGGTCCCCGTCGACGGTCCGGCGATCCTTGCGCCCAACCACTTCTCCTTCCTCGATCACTTCTTCCTCGCCGTGTACCTCCGCCGCAAGGTGCACTTCATGG
>DAIOHA010000140.1:0-3795 GCA_036744955.1 Thermoleophilaceae bacterium
CACCGGATCGTCTGGCGCGTCGGCTCGCCGGCCGCGCTCGACTTCTGGGAGGAGCGGCTGACCGGCCGCGGGGTCGAGGCCGTGCGCACCGGCGCCGGCCTGCTCTTCTCCGACCCCGAGGGCCTGGACCACGAGCTGGTGGTCGAGGACGTCCCGGACGCCCCGCTGATCGCCGACGCGCCCGATATCCCGCGCGAGCACGCGCTGCAGGGCTTCGCGGGCGTGCGCGCGTACGCGCACGACCCGGAGCGTAGCGCTGCGCTGCTGCGCGACACGCTCGGCTTCACCGGCGGCGAGGACGGGGCCTGGGAGGTCCGCGGCAGCGAGCGCGGCGGCACCTATGTCTACGACGCGCCGCCCGAGACGGCGCCGCGCCAGGGCGCCGGCAGCGTCCACCACATCGCCTTCGCCACGCGGCTCGACGAGCAGCAGAGCTGGCGCGAGCGCGTCGCGCGCTCCGGCGCCCGCCCGACCGAGGTGATCGACCGCTTCTACTTCCGCTCGGTCTACTTCCGCGAGCCGAGCGGCGTGCTGTTCGAGCTGGCCACGATGGGGCCGGGCTTCGACGCCGACGAGGACGCGGCCCACCTCGGCGAGCGGCTCTCGCTGCCGCCGCGCTTCGAGCCGCTCCGCGAGCAGCTCGAGCGGGCGCTCACCCCGCTGCCGGATCCGCGGGTCGGCACGCGCGCGGCCCGGTAGGGTCGCGCGGGTGCCCAGCCCGCACCCCGCCACCCGCACGCTCCTGCTGCACCGCGCCCGCGTGGAGGAGATCCTGCGGGTCCTCACCCACCACGGCGTGGCGCAGATGTTCGCCGTTTCCGTGCGCACGCGCCTCGGCGACTTCATGCCGTCCGGGCTGCGGGCGCGCGGCGGCGCGCTGACCGACGGCCAGCGGCTGCGCGAAGCGCTCACCGAGCTCGGCCCGACCTTCATCAAGCTCGGCCAGGTCCTGTCCACGCGGATCGACCTCGTCGGGCCCGACGTCGCCGCCGAGCTGCGCGAGCTCCAGGCGAACGTGCCGGCCGACCCGCCCGAGCAGATCCGCGCGGTGGTGGAGGAGGACCTCGGGCGGACGCTCGAGGAGGCGTTCGCCACGTTCGACCTCGAGCCGCTCGCCTCGGCCTCGGTCGCCCAGGCGCACCTCGCCACGCTCGCCGACGGGACGGAGGTCGTGGTCAAGGTCCAGCACGCCGGCATCCACCGCGTCATCGCCGCCGACTTCGACATCCTCGACGCGCTGGCCGCCGTGGCCGAGGAGCACGACGAGACGCTCGCCCTCTACCGCCCGCGCGGCGTTCTCAAGCAGCTGCGCCGCACCGTGCAGGCCGAGCTGGACCTCCTGCGCGAGGCGGCCGTGCTCGACCGGGTGCGGGCGAACTTCGCCGCGGAGCCCGACGTCGTCATCCCCGAGCCCTACCACGAGCTCTCGGGCCCGCGGGTGCTGACCATGAGCCGGGTCTCCGGCCGCCGGCTGCGCGAGGTGGCGCAGGACGACACGATCGACCGCGACGCCTTCGCGCTGCGGGCAGCGCGCATCTTCCTGGAGATGATCATCCGCGACCGCCTCTTCCACGGGGACCCGCACCCGGGCAACGTGCTCGTCGAGACGACGCCGGGCGGCATCCGCTACGGCATCCTCGACTGGGGCGAGGTCGGCCGGATCGACGGCGCGCTCGAGGACAAGCTCGGCGCGTTCCTCATCGCCACCGGGATGGGCGACCGCCAGGACGTCGCCGACGCGCTGCTCGACGTCGTCACCGCGCCGCCGCAGCTCGACCTCGACGCCTACCGCCTCGACATCTCCGACTGGCTCGACACGCACGGCGCGGCCGGCGTGGCGCACGTCGACGTGGCCGCGGCGGTCGAGGACCTCACGCGGATCGTGCGCGACCACCGGCTGCGCATGCCGCCCGACCTCGCCATGCTCGGCAAGACGCTGATCCAGCTCCAGGGCGACCTGTCGATCGCCGGCGCGCCGCTCCACATCCACGAGGCGCTGCAGGGCTACGAGCGCGAGATCGTCAAGGAGCGGATGTCGCCCGAGCGGCTGCTGCGGCGCGCGCGCCGGACCGGGCACGACTGGGACCGGCTCGTGCAGCAGGCGCCGCGCGACATCACGGCGATCCTCGAGGCGGTGCGGATGGGCGAGCTCGACGTGCCCCTGCGCTTCGACACGCTCGACCGCAACGTCAACCGGCTCGTGCTCGGCATCCTCGCCGCGGCGCTCTTCCACGGCGCCTCGAACCTGTGGGCGAGCAAGGCGCCGCCGCTCACGAAGGGCGGGATGTCGATCCCGGGCGCGGTCGGCACCGTCGGCTCGGCGGCCTTCGCGCTACGGCTGTGGCGCGCCTCGCACCGCAGCGGCGGCGTCGGCTAGGAGGCGGAGGGGGTGGGATTCGAACCCACGGTACGCTTGCACGCACAACGGTTTTCGAGACCGCCCGATTCAACCACTCTCGCACCCCTCCGAGAGCGGCTACGAGGGTAGCGGGTCGCCGCTCGTTAGCCTGCCCGGGATGGACGACGGGACCCTCGCGCGATTCGCCGATCTGGTCATCGGCTTCGGCGCCAACGTGCAGCAGGATCAGATCGTGGCGATCGGGTGCGAGCCGGGCAAGGAGAGCCTCGTGCGGGCGCTCGCCGCGAGCGCCTACCGGCACGGGGCGAAGTTCGTCGACGTCGGGTGGTTCGACCCCTTCGTGAAGCGCGAGCGGATCCGCAACGCGCGCCCGGAGACGCTGGAGTTCGTCCCGTCGTGGTACGGCGAGCGGGTGCTCGCGCTCGGCGAGCAGCGCTGCGCCCGGGTGGCGCTCTCGGGCCCGAGCGCGCCCGGGCTGATGGCAGACCTCGACCCCGTGCTCGTCGGGCGCGACCGGCTGCCGAGCGTGGCCGAGAACATGAGGGTGGTCAACGACCGCACGACGAACTGGACGATCTGCCCGTGCCCGACGCAGGTGTGGGCGGACCTCGTCTTCCCCGACCTGGACGTGGGCGAGCGGCTCGACCGGCTCGACGACGAGCTGCTGCACGTGCTGCGCCTTGACGAGGACGACCCGATCGCTGCCTGGCGTGCGCGGGCCGACACGCTGATCGGCAGCGCCGAGCGGCTCACCGGGCGCCGCTTCGACGCGCTGCGCTACGAAGGGCCGGGCACCGATCTCACGATCGGCCTGCTGCCCTCCTCGGGCTGGCGCGCGGCGCGCTTCGAGACCGTCGACGGGATCGAGCACATGCCGAACCTGCCGACGGAGGAGGTTTTCACGACCCCGGACCCCGAGCGCACCGAGGGGACGGTGACCTCGACGAAGCCGCTCGTGCTCACGGACGGCACCGTCGTCCGCGACCTCGTCGTGCGGTTCGAGGCGGGGCGGGTTGTGGCGCTGGACGCCTCCGAGGGCGGCGAGACGCTGTCGGAGCTGACTCGCACGGACGACGGGGCGGCGCGGCTGGGCGAGGTCGCGCTCGTCGACCGCGAGGGCCGGATCGGCGAGCTCGGCACGATCTTCTACGACACGCTGCTCGACGAGAACGCGGCGAGCCACATCGCGCTCGGCCAGGGCTTCCCGTTCGTGCTCGACGAGACCGACCGCGACCGCGCGAACGAGAGCAAGATCCACATCGACTTCATGATCGGCTCGGACGAGCTCACGGTGACCGGGATCACGCCCGACGGCGAGCGGGTGCCGGTGCTCACCGGCGGCGCCTGGGGGATCTGAGCGGCTACCCTCTGCTCCGCTCCTGGAGAGGTGCCGGAGCGGCTGAACGGGCACGATTGGAAATCGTGTGACGGGGGTC
>DAIOHA010000141.1:0-3765 GCA_036744955.1 Thermoleophilaceae bacterium
CAAACGAGGACGATGCGCGTGGCCACCGTGACCTCCCGCGCGAGCGCGTCGAGGTCGTGGCGGCCCTCGGCGTCGAGCGGGACGGCCACCGCGCGCGCGCCGGTCATGGCCGCGAGGTGTGGGTACATCGAGAACGACGGCCACGCGTAGACGATCTCCGCGCCCGGCTCGAGCATGGCCTGCGCGGCTGCGAGCAGGATCTCGCACGAGCCGTTGCCGACGGCGACCTTCGCCTGCGCCACGCCGGTGCGGTCGGCGAGACGGCGCCGCAGCAGCGCGGCAGTGGGATCGGGGTAGCGGTTGAGCGAAGAGGTCGCTCCGGCGATCGCCTCGACCACCGCGGGGTGCGGCGGGTAAGGCGTCTCGTTCGAGGCGAGCTTCGTCAGCTCACCCTCGTAGCCGTAGGCCTTCGCCGCGGGGTAGACGGGGATCGCATCGACGCGCTCGGTGAACTCGATGCCGGTCACTGCGCTTCCTCGAGGTCGCGGCGCAGGGCGACCGCGTCGCGAAGGTAGACGTGCGCGGGCCCGACGCCGTCGGGGGGATAGCAGTGGAGCATGAGGCGAATGGTGCGCGGCATCGAGCCGGGCACGGCCATCTCGCGCGCGCACAGGAGCGGCACCGAGCCGAGCCCGAGCCGGCGCGCGGCGACGGCGGGAAACTCGGCGTCGAGGTCGTCGGTCGAGGTGAAGATGCAGCTCACCATGTCCTCGGGCGCGAGCGAGTTCCGCTCGATGACGGTTCGCACAAGCTCCTCGGTGGCGTCGAGGATCGCCTCGGCGCGGTTCTCGGGCACGGTGATCGCGCCCCTGAGGGCCTTGAGTCGCACGGCGCGATTCTCTCAGAGGCCGCTCCCGTCGTCGGAGTGCGCGGACGCGTCGGGAGGGGCGAGCGGCCGCCGCTCCGGCCACGAGAACGGAAGCGCCCCACGGCGGAGCTCGCGCGTGCGCGCGCCGGCGAGCGCGCGGTCGGCGGCGGTCGCGAGCACGAAGGTGTCGAGGTTCCCGGAGTGACCGAGGCGCGCGGCGGCGAGCGCGAGCGCGTCGGGCTCCCTCAAGGTCGGGAGGGTGCGCCCGGGCGCGGCGACGGCGGCGAGCGCCGCCTCGGAACCGTCCACGGCGAGGCAGCCGTGGCGCGAGACGTAAGCAGCCACGCGCTCCAGGCAGCCGCCGCCGTCGAGCTCGAGGCGCACCCCACCCAGCTCCTCGAACGTGTAGTTGCGGCGCTCGGTCGCGCCGACGGCCGCGAGCTGCGCGTCGGTCAGGAGCAGCAAGTGGACCTCCGCGGCGGCGCCGGCGCTGGAAGCGAGCGTCGCGGCCACCGTTCCGTAATCCGACAGGTGCGCGGAGTAGACGACGTCGAAGTCGTGGAGGCGGGCGGCGAGGGCGACGATCGCGGCGGCTGCCCGGGACCCGAGCAGCGCGCGCTTGCGTTCGAGCGCCTCGGGGCTTCGGTTGGAGCCGTACGCGAGTAGCGGCCTCCGGTGGCGGAGCGAGTCGCGGTCGAGGCCCGTAACCGGATTCTCGGTGGCGAGCTCAGCGAGCGGCTTCGAATCGCCCGTCGCGGGGTCGCGGACGCGGGCGGGCGCGAGCGCGTCCGCCGGTTCGCCGTCCGTGGGCCCGAGGCCGGTGAGCTCGAGGACGCTCCCACCGAGCAAGACGAACGACCCGCGCGGCGCCGCATACGGATAGCCCCTGGCGCGCGCGAGGACGCGTTCGCGCTCGACCGCACGCGGGTCGGCGTCGGATCGCCCGCTCACCGCGTCGCCGGCGTCGGGGACCGCCCGGAGGTCCGCGACTCCCACGCGGCCGCCGCCCGCAGGCGCTCGACCTCGGCCGCGCTCAGGCACCGGCTCCGTCCCTCGGGCAAGCCCTTCAGTCGCAGCGGCCCGAAGGCCACCCGGCGCAGCGCTACCACCCGGTGTCCGACGGCCTCGCACATGCGCCGCACCTGGCGCTTGCGGCCCTCGCGCAGGGCGATCTCGAGCTCGCCCGCGCTGGCGCGGCGCACGCGCGCGGGCAGCGTGCGGCCATCCTCTAGCTCGACGCCCTCGCGCAGGGCGCGCAGGGTCGCCTCGCTCAGCTCGGGCGGCTCGACGAGCGCGCGGTAGACCTTCTCGACCTCGTAGCGGGGGTGGGTCAGCCGGTTGGCGAGCTCGCCGTCGTTGGTGAGCAGGATCAGGCCGGTGGTGTCCGCGTCGAGCCGCCCGACCGGGTAGAGCCGCCGATCCGAGGCGACGAGCTCGAGCACGGTCGGCCGCCCGTGCGTGTCGCGCACGGTCGAGACCGTCCCCGCGGGCTTGTTGAGCATGTGCACTTCCCGCTCCTCGGGTGCCACCGGGCGGCCGTCGAGCGTCACCGCGTTGCCCTCCTCGACCGGGCGGGCGGGATCGAGGACGACCTCGCCGTCGACGGCGACCCGCCCGCGCGCCACGATCGCCTCGGCGCTCCGGCGCGAGGCGACACCGGCGTGCGCGAGGTACTTAGCGAGCCGCACCGCGAGCGCGCTAGATGGAGCGGCTCTCGTAGACGGCGGCCATCAGGTCGCGCAGTGCGCGCTCGAGCAGCCCGCCCTCGGCCGACGCCGGCAGGCCGAGCGGGCGGCGAGCCTCGCCGCGTCCGTAGGGATCGGGGTGGCCTCGGCGCTGCCGTGAGCGACTGCCACACGAGCCCAGTCCTCGCGCGAGGCGCCCGGCATCGGCTCGCCCTCCTCACCCATGATCGCCACCTCGCGCAGCGGCTGGAGCAGGAGGTGGATCCGTCGGCGCCCGCGCAACCGGCGCGGCGCCTCGATCCACAGCGACAGCTCCTGCCCGGCGAGGATGCGCTTGACGATCTCCTCGAGCGGAGCCGACCAGCGCACGGGGCGGCTCTCGTCGAGCGCCCGGTCTGCTCCCAGCCCGCCGACGCGCAGAAGCGACGCCGCGAGCCGCAGCGCGAGGCGCACGGGGCTGAAGAAGAGCGCGAACGGACCGGTCACGTCGCCCCTGAGTATCGCCGCTGCGCGGCATATCGACTGCGAGACTGAGGCGATGGACCTCGAGCTGCTCGAGACGACGCTCGCGGCGCGCGCCGAGCCGCGCTTTCGAGCGCGCCAGGTGTGGGACTGGGTCGCGCGGGGGGCTTCGTCCTACGCGGAGATGACGAACGTGCCGGCGGCCCTGCGCGCCGAGCTCGCCGACGTCGTCCCCCTCTCCTCGCTCGAGCTTGAGCGCGAGGCACACGCGCGCGACGGCACCGAGAAGGCGCTCTTCCGCACGGGCGACGGCCGACCGCTCGAGGCGGTGCTCATGCGCTACCGCGACGGTCGTCGCTCGGTGTGCCTCTCGAGCCAGTCGGGCTGTCCGCTCACGTGCACTTTCTGCGCCACCGGCCGAATGAGGTTCGGCCGCAACCTCAGCGCCTCCGAGATCCTCGACCAGGCGCTCCACTTCCGCCGGCGCGAGGCCATCGATCACGTTGTCTTCATGGGCATGGGCGAGCCGCTGCTCAACCTCGACGCGGTGCTCGCCGCGTGCGAGCGGCTGCCCGACGCGGGCGTGACCGCCCGCCGCACCGCGATCTCGACGGTGGGGTGGATCCCAGGCATCGAGCGCCTCGCGCGCGAGGGACCGCCCGTGCGACTGGCGCTGTCGCTGCACGCGCCCGAGGACGCGCTGCGGTCCGAGCTCATGCCGGTCAACGAGCGCTACCCGCTCGCCGAGGTGCTCGCCGCCTGCCGCGCGTGGTCGGCCGCCCGGCGCGCGCCCGTGTTCGTCGAGTACCT
>DAIOHA010000142.1:0-3760 GCA_036744955.1 Thermoleophilaceae bacterium
CCCGACTGCCTCGCGGAGCTGCGCGACCCGGGGGACCGCCGCTTCCGCTACCCGTTCGTCAACTGCACGAACTGCGGCCCGCGGTTCACGATCGTTCGCGGCGTCCCCTACGACCGGCCGCTCACCACGATGGCCGGCTTCGCGATGTGCTCGCGCTGCCGCGCGGAGTACGAGGACCCCGCCGACCGCCGCTTCCACGCCCAGCCGAACGCGTGCCCGGAGTGCGGCCCGTCCGTGAGCCTCGTCGACCCGAGCGGGACGGCGGTCGGGCTCGACGGTGCCCGCGACGCTGTCGCCGCCACCGCGGCCGCCCTGCGCTCCGGGGCGGTCGTCGCGGTCAAGGGGATCGGCGGCTTTCATCTCGCGTGCCGCGCCGACGACGAGGCGACCGTCGGAGCGCTGCGCGCGCGCAAGCACCGCGAGGAGAAGCCGTTCGCGCTGATGGTGGAGGGCGTCACGGCGGCCGAGGAGCTCGCGGAGCTCGGTGATGCGGAGCGGTCGCTGCTCGTCGACCGCGCGCGGCCGATCGTGCTCGCGCCCCGCCGCGAGGACGCGCCGGTGGCCCGTGCGGTCGCGCCCGGCTCGCGCGAGCTCGGCCTCATGCTCCCGTACACGCCGCTTCATCACCTCCTGCTCGCCGACGCGCGCACGGCGCTCGTGATGACGAGCGGCAACGTCTCCGACGAGCCGATCGCCTATCGCGACGACGAGGCGCTCGAGCGCCTCGGCCCGATCGCCGACCTGCTCCTGCTCCACGACCGCCCGATCGAGACGCGCACCGACGACTCGGTCGTGCGCGCCGCCACCGTGGGCGGGCGTCGTCGAACGGTGACCCTTCGCCGCTCGCGCGGGTACGTGCCCGCCGTCCTGCGGCTGCCGGTGCCCGCCGAACGACCCGTGCTCGGCTGCAGCGCCGAGCTGAAGAGCACCTTCTGCCTGGCCAGGGGGTCCAAGGCCTGGGTCGGCCACCACATCGGCGACCTCTCGAACCTCGAGACCCTGCGCTCGTTCCGCGAGGGAATCGACCACTTCGAGGGCCTGTTCGACGTCGCGCCGGCGGTCGTCGCCCACGACCTCCACCCCGACTACCTGTCGACCGGCTACGCGCTCGAGCGCGACGGCGTCGAGCTCGTCGGCGTGCAGCACCACCACGCCCACCTGGCGGCGTGCCTCGCCGAGCACGGCGAGTCCGGGCCGGCCGCGGCGGCGATCTACGACGGGACCGGCCTCGGCCTCGACGGGACGGTGTGGGGCGGCGAGCTGCTCATCGGTGGGCTCGGCGGCTTCGAGCGGGCCGGGCACCTGTGGCCGGTGCGGATGCCGGGCGGCGAGCGCGCGATCCGCGAGCCGTGGCGGATGGCGTGCGCCTGGCTCGTCGCGGCGTCCGGGGAGGAGTCGGCGCTGTGCGTTCCGCGCGCCCTGCGCGGCGCGGTCGAGCCGGCCGCGTGGGAGCGCGTGGCCGCCCTCGCCCGACAGGGCCTCGCCTCCCCGATGACGACGAGCGTCGGCAGGCTGTTCGACGCGGTATCCGCCCTGTGCGGGATCCGGGAGCGGGTCTCCTACGAGGGCCAGGCGGCGATCGAGCTCGAGGCGGCCGCGGAGGACGGGGAGGACGGCGCCTACCCGTTGCCGCTCGTGCCCGGACCCGAGGGCTCCGACGCCAGCGTCGCCCTCGACGCCCGCGAGACCGTCCGCGCGGTCGCGCACGAGCTCGAGGCGGCGGTGCCGGTGCCCGTGGTCGCCGCTCGCTTCCACAACGCGCTCGCCGACGCGAGCGCTCGGGCGCTCGTCGCCATCGCTGCGAAGCGGGGCCTCGAGACTGCCGTCCTCTCGGGCGGCGCGTTCGCCAATCGGCGTGTGCTCGAGCGGACGGCGCGACAGCTGTCGGACGCGGGCCTGCGCGTGCTCGTTCCCGAGCGTCTCCCGCCGGGGGACGGCGGCGTCTCGTACGGTCAGGTGGCGGTCGCCGCCGCCACGCTCGGCCGGAGCCCAGAGACGCGCAAGGGTTGAGCGGCGTGCTCGGCCTCGACGACCGCATCGCGGAGCTGAGCCACGGAGGCGGCGTCGGCCTTGCGCTCGCGGTCGCGCTGCTGCTCGGCCTCCGCCACGCGACCGACCCCGACCACCTGACCGCGGTCTCGACGCTCGTGCTCTCCGACGCTCGTCGCGGCACGCGCCGAGCCATCGCCCTCGGCCTCGCGTGGGGAGGGGGCCACGCCCTCGCGCTCGTCGCGCTCGGGGTGCCGCTCGTTCTGTTCGACCATCTCCTGCCCGCACCGGTCCAGACCGCCGCCGAGGTGGCCATCGCCGTGGTGATCGTGGCGCTCGCGATCCGACTGCTGGTCCGCTGGCACAGGGGCTACTTCCACGCCCACCCGCACCGGCACGGGACCGTTCGCCACTCGCATCCGCACGCCCACGAGCGTGCTCGCGCGTCTGCGCCCGCATGCGAACACTCGGATGGCGACGAGCACGAGCACTCGGGCGCCGCGCCCCTGCACGACCACGCGCACGCCGACGCGCTCGGGCGCTCGCCGGCCGGCGCCTTCGGCATCGGCCTCGTGCACGGGGTCGGCGGCTCGGCCGGCGCCGGCCTCCTGCTCGTCGCCGCGGTGCCCGGGCGCACCGCCGGCGTGGTCGCGCTGGCCGTGTTCGCCGTCGCGACAGCGCTCTCGATGGCCGCATGCTCTGCCGGCTTCGGGCACGTGCTCGCGCGCGGGCCGGTCGCGCGACGACTCGTGCGGTTCGTGCCGGCGTTCGGGGTCGCGAGCCTGCTGTTCGGGTTCTGGTACGGGCTAGGCGCGCTCGAGACGGTCCCCTACCTCTTCTGAGGGACGCCGGACGCGCGCGCGGCGCGCGGCCCCTGCGCCGAGGGAAGCGACGCTCACCCGCATCGGGTCACCCTCGCCCCGTGTAGGCTTGAGGGGCCGATGTCGTTCCCGCTCGACCTGCGACTTCACCTCCTTCTCCCCCTGCGGGGGGAATAGCGCGTGGCGGCCGCGCAGCCGCAAGCCCAGGAGAGAGAGCAGACGAGACGAAGGGAAGAAGGGACGACATGAAGGACGGCCACAGAGACGAAGGGGACCGCGTACGCATCTTCGACACGACGCTGCGCGACGGTGAGCAGTCGCCCGGCATCTCGCTCAACATGGGCGAGAAGCTCGAGATCGCCCACCAGCTCGCGCGCCTCGGCGTCGACGTGATCGAGGCGGGCTTCCCGATCGCCTCGCCGGGCGACTTCGAGGCGGTGCAGGCGATCGCCCGCGACGTGCACGGTCCGGTCATCGCCGGCCTCGCGCGCGCCAACGCGCAGGACGTCGACGCGGCGTGGAACGCGGTGCGGGACTCGGAGCGCCCGCGCATCCACACCTTCATCTCGACGAGCGACATCCACATCGAGCACCAGCTCCAGACGACGCGCGAGGACGTGAAGGGCCAGGCGCGCGCCGCCGTCGCGCACGCCAAGCAGTACACCGACGACGTCGAGTTCTCGCCCATGGACGCCACCCGCTCGGAGCTCGAGTTCACCGCCGAGGTGATCAAAATCGCGCTCGAGGAGGGCGCGACGACGATCAACGTGCCCGACACCGTCGGATACTCGATGCCCGACGAGCACGCCGCGATGTGGCGCGAGCTCTACCGGCTCGTCCCGGGCCTCGCCGGGGTCACGACCTCCGTGCACTGCCACGATGACCTCGGACTGGCCGTGGCCAACTCGTTCGCCGGCGTGCTCGCGGGCTGTCGACAGGTGGAGTGCGCG
>DAIOHA010000143.1:0-3759 GCA_036744955.1 Thermoleophilaceae bacterium
CTCCCTGGGCGCACTGTCGGAGAGCCGCCGCGACCGCGGTCGTTAGGGTGACCGCGGCGATGCGCGACGAGCTCTCAGTGCTCATGGAGGCGGCGGCGCTGCGCTGCGACTACGCCGACGCGCGCCACGTCCACTCGCGCTCCGAGTCGATCGGCACGCGCAACGGCCGCGTCGACGAGCTCGAGCGCAACCAGAGCGAGGGCGTGGGGGTTCGGGTTCGCCGCGGCGCCGGCTGGGGCTTCGCGGCGACGCGTGACCTGACCCGCCCCGGCCTCGACGAGGCGCTGGCGCGGGCGCTCGCCATTGCCGAGGCGCAGCCGTCGGCGCCCGGGGGGCCGCTCGCGCCCGAGCCGGCCGCCCACGGCCGCTGGGAGAGCGACTGCGAGCGTGACCCCTTCGCCGTCCCGCCCGAGGACAAGCTCGCCACGCTGCTCGCTGCCGACGAAGGCATGCGCGGCGACCCGCGGCTGGTCGTTACGACCGCGCACTTCGCCGCCTATGGCGACGAGACGACCTTTGCCTCGACCGAGGGCGCGCTCGTCGAGCAGCGCACCGTCGACTGCGGCGGCGGCATCGCGGCGACCGCGGCCGGCGACGGCGAGACCCACGTGCGCTCCTACCCCGCGTCCTTTCGCGGCGACGTCGCGCGCGCCGGGCTCGAGCGCTTCGAAGCGCTGGCTCTGCCCGACCACGCGCCGCGCGTGGCCGAGGAGGCTCTGGCGCTCCTCTCGGCGCCCGCCTGCCCGTCCGAGCGCACGACCCTGATCGTCGACGGCCAGCAGCTCGCGCTCCAAGTGCACGAGTCGGTCGGTCACGCGACCGAGCTCGACCGCGTGCTCGGCACCGAGGCCTCCTACGCGGGAACGAGCTTCCTCTCCCCGGGCGATCGCGACTTCCGTCGCTACGGCTCGCCGCTGATGCAGGTGAGCGCGGACGCCACGGTGCCCGGCGGGCTCGGGACCTTCGGCTGGGACGACGAGGGTGTCGCGGCGCGCTCGGTCGACATCGTCCGCGACGGCGTCCTCCGCGGGTTCCTCTCCTCGCGCGAGTCGGCCGCCGAGGCGGGACTCGGGCGCTCGGCGGGGTGCATGCGGGCGAGCGGCTTCGACCGCCAGCCCGTGGTGCGCATGACCAACGTCAACCTGGCGCCGGGCGAGGCCGGTTCGCTCGAGGACCTCGTGGCCGCGACCGACCGTGGGGTCCTGATGGAGACGAACCGCTCGTGGTCGATCGACTCGCGTCGGCTCCACTTCCAGTTCGCCACGGAGCTCGCCTGGGAGATCGTCGACGGGGAGCGCCGGCGCCTCTTGCGAAACCCGAGCTACGCCGGAGTCACGCCCGAGTTCTGGGCGGGGCTCGACGCGATCTGCTCCGAGCCCGAGTGGCGGCTGTGGGGCGTGGTCAACTGTGGCAAGGGCGAGCCGGGGCAGACGATGCGCGTCTCGCACGGCACCGCGCCGGCGCGCTTTCGCGACGTTCAGATCGGGATCGCCTGAGCCTCGACGGGTCAGCGGCCGAGCTGGCGGCCCGCGCGCTCGCCGCCGTGCGGGCGGGCGACGGAGCTCAGGCGACGGCTACGCACGAGCGCTCCCTGCTCCTGCGCTTCGCGCGCTCGCGCCCGACCCAGGCCACGGGCATCGACGACGAGACGGTCGAGCTGACTGTCGTGCGCGACGGCCACGCCGCCGGCGCAGCGACCAACCGCGCCGACCACGAGGGCCTCGCCGAGTGCGCGCGCGTCGCCGAGGCCGCCGCCGAGGCCGCCGCGCGCGCCGCCGCGGCGCCCGGCTCGCATCCGGGCTTCCCGGCGCCCGAGCCGGTCCGCGGCCACACCGGCCACAGCGCGCGAACCGCCCTCCTCGACCCCGCGCCCGGCGGCGCGGCGCTCGAGGCGGCGTTCGCCGCGGCGGCCGCGCGCGGGACCGAGGCGCACGGGGTGTGGACGGCGGCGGAGACCGAGACGGCGATCGCCTCGTCGAGCGGCGTCGAGCTCTCCGAGCGCCTGACCGACGCCTTCATGAAGGTGACGGCGATCGCGCCGAGCGGGCGCAGCGGATACGCGGCGGCGACCGCGGTCGACGCGCACGAGCTCAACGGCCACGGCCTCGCCGACCGCGCCGCCGTCAAGGCGACCCTCGGCGGGCCCGACGCGGAGCCCGTCCGCCTCGACGCGGGCGAGCTCCCGGTCGTGCTTGAGGCGCACGCGGTGGGCGAGCTGCTCGGCTGGCTCGGTCACCTCGGCTTCAACGGGCTCGCGTTCGCCGAGGGACGCAGCGCGCTCGACGGCCGCCTCGGCGCGCGCGTCGCCGCGCCGCGGATCAACCTCTCCGATTCCCCGCACCTCGCGTCCACGCTGCCGCGCGCCTTCGACCTTGAGGGCGTCCCCAAGGCGCCGCTGCCGCTAATCCAGGACGGCGTGGCCCAGCGCGTCGTTCTCGACCGCCGCAGCGCGATGCTCGCGGGGGGAGGCGCCGTCTCCACCGGCCACGCGATCGCTCCGGGCGGCGCGCCAGAGGGACCGGAGCCCACCAATCTCGCGCTCGCGGGGGGTGCCGCGGGCGACGAGGCCGAGCTGTGCCGGCCGATCGCGCG
Source organism: Thermoleophilaceae bacterium (assembly GCA_036744955.1). GTDB lineage: Bacteria > Actinomycetota > Thermoleophilia > Solirubrobacterales > Thermoleophilaceae > JACCUC01. The sequence goes on from DAIOHA010000143.1 coordinate 2,593, forward strand.
CGGCGTGTACGTGACGCGCCTCTGGTACACGAACGCGGTCCGGCCGATGGAGACGCTCCTCACTGGCGTGACCCGCGACGGGACCTTTCTGATCGAGGGCGGCGAGGTGACCCGGCCCGCGGCCGACCTGCGCTTCACCGACAGCGTCCTCGGCGTGCTCGAGCGGACGCAGGAGCTGTCCGCACGGCCGCTGCTCACGAGCGAGGGCGAGTTCTACGGGCGGCGCTTCGCGACCGGCGTCGTGTGTCCGGCGCTGCGCGCGGGGAGCATGCGCTTCACGGGCTGAGGGGCACGATGCGCTCGGCAGGCGAAGCGAGCTTCGCGATCTGCCGGGCGCGCCGTGAGGACGCCCCGGCAATCGCCGCTGTCAACGTAGCGTCCGGACGCGTCGCCTGGGCGGCGTTCCTGCCGCGCGATCGCCTCGAGCGGTTCGAGCCGCCCGTCGAGCGGTGGGAGGAGCGGCTTGCCTCAGACGGTGTCGACGGGGCGTGGGTGGCGCTCGCCGACGGCGAGATCGTCGGCTTCGTCACCACGCGTCCGTGCTGGGAGGGGAGTGAGACCGGCGAGGTGACCGGGCTGTACACGCATCCGGACGTGTGGGGCAAGGGCATCGGCCGGGCGCTGCTCGAGCGAGGGCTCGCAGCGCTCGCTGCGAGTGGCTGCCGAGAGGCAACGCTCTGGACCGAGGAGCGCAACCGCCGTCCGCGGGACTTCTACGCCGCCGGAGGCTGGCGCCCCGACGGCGGGACACGCAAACGGGAGTTCCTCGGCTGTCCGATCAGCGAGCTCCGGCTGCGGATCTCGCTCGCGCCGGACGAACCGGCCTAGATCTTGACGAGCACGATCACGTTCACGGCGAAGAGGATCCCGAACGCGATCGTCCAGCGCGTGAGGTTGCGCTCTACGAGCGCGCCTCCCCCAAAGCGCCCCGCGCCCGAGCCGACGCCAAAGGCGCCCGACAGGCCGGCGTCCTTGCCCGAGTGCAGGAGCACGAGGACTATGAGGACGACCGACAGGAAGATCTGGAGGATGCTGAGGACGAGCTCCACTTCGCCCGCAGCGTAGCGGGGCTGCGCCGCGCCCTCAGCGCTCCGCCGGCGCCCTGCCGTCGAGGGCGTCGAGGCGCTCGAGGATCTCGATCGCCTGCGCGCGCAGCTCGCGGTCGGT
>DAIOHA010000144.1:0-3734 GCA_036744955.1 Thermoleophilaceae bacterium
GCGACCCGACCGGCTCCCTCAGCCGCGCCCGTGCCCGCCACCGCCCGGGGTCTCGATCCGCAGGCGGTCGCCGGCGCGCAGGCGTCCGCCCGCCTTGGGCCTGAGCCGCTCGCCGTTCAGACTGTTCGCGCCCGCGGCCCCCGCCTCGCCGCCCGCGGCACCGGGCGGCCGGTGGCGCCGGCGCTCGGTCAGCAGCGAGAAGCTCATGTCCTCGAGCGCCTCGACCTCGCGCACGACGCCGTCGCCGCCGCGGTGCTCGCCGTCCCCGCCGGACCCTCGACGGACCGCATAGGTGACCGCGCGCAGCGGAAACTCGAGCTCGAGCGCCTCGACCGGCGTGTTGAGCGTGTTCGACATCGCGACGTGGACCGCGCTCGGCCCGTCGGCGTCGGGGCAGGCGCCCTGGCCGCCGCCCAGCGTCTCGTAGTAGGTGAAGCCGTCGTTCCCGAGCGTGAGGTTGTTCATCGTCCCCTGCCCGCACGCGCGCCCGAAGGCGGCGAGCACGAGGTCGACCACGCGCGAGGAGGTCTCGACGTTCCCCGCCACCACCGCGGCTCCGGGGCGGGCGTTGAGCATCGTCCCTTCGGGCACCAGCACCTCGAGCGGGCGGTGGGCGCCCGCGCACGGCGGCACGTCGGGGTCGGCGAGCACCCGCAGCGCGAATATGCAGGCCGAGCGGGTGACCGCGAGCGGGCAGTTGAGGTTGCCCTCGTGCTGGGAGGCGGAACCCGAGAAGTCGAGGGTCAGCGAGTCGCGGGCGACCGTGGCGCGCAGGCAGAGTTCGAGGTCGCCGTCAGCGGCCTCGAGCACGTCGCGGGCGCCTCGCTCGCCGTCCTCGAGCTCGGCGAGCGCGGCGCGCGTGCGCCGCTCGGCATAGGCGTTCGTCTCGCTCATGCCCTCGCGCAGCGCGTCGAGCCCGATCCGATCGACGAGCTCGGCGATGCGGGCGTCGCCGGCGCGGTTCGCCGCGAGCTGGGCGCGCAGGTCGGCGCGGCGCTGGCTCGGCGAGCGCATGCGGCCGACGAGCTCGTCCAGCAGGTCCTCGTCGAGGTCGCCGCCGCGCGCCAGCTGCTGCGGCTCGATCACGACGCCCTCGTCGTCGAGCGTGCGCGAGTCCGCGGGCATGCTGCCGGGCGTCGGCCCGCCCACGTCCGCGTGGTGGGCACGGCTCGCGGCGAACGCCGTGAGCTCGCCGGCGCAGAAGATCGGCGAGATCACGGTGACGTCGGGTAGGTGCGTCCCGCCGCGGAAGGGGTCGTTGAGGATCCAGGCGTCGCCCGGGGCGTGGCGCTCGTCGACGACGGCCTCGACTGCGGCGGGCATCGCCCCGAGGTGGACGGGGATGTGCTCGGCCTGCATCGCCATCTCGCCCCGGGCGTCGAAGAGAGCGGTCGAGGCGTCGCGGCGCTCCTTGATGTTGGCCGAGTGCGCCGAGCGCACGAGGGTCGCGCCCATCTCGTCGCAGGCGGCGCGCAGGGCGCCGAGCATGACCTGGAGGTCGACGGGGTCCACGGCTCAGTCCTCGTCGTCGAGCTCGAGCACGATCGTGCCGTCGTCGTCCGCGCCCCCCGCCCAGCCACGCGGGACGGCGAGCGTCGCCTCGGGGAGCTCGACGACGGCCGGTCCCTCGACGCGGTCGACCGCACCGCGGATGACCGCGGCGTTGACGCGCTCGCCTCCGAGGTGCGCGGAGCGTGACGCCGTCGGCTCGGGCTCGCCGCGCGCGGCGGCACGCGGCTCGCTGCCCGGCAGCGCGACGGCCACGCGGACGGTCACGAGCTCGAGCTCGGCGCCGGTGTCTGCGTAGCCGTAGCGTTCCTCGTGCGTCGCGTCGAAGGCCTCGCGCAGGTCCGCCGGCTCGGGCTCGAGCGCCCCGGGCACGGTGAGCTCGAACGCCTGGCCCCGGTAGCGCAGGTCGTAGGATGCGCGCGTCTCGGGCTCGGGCTCGTCGTCGGCGTCCGCGTCCGCGTGTCCCTCCTCGAGCGCCTCCCGGCCGTCGCGAGCGAGTCGCTCGACCACCCCGCCCACGGCCTCGCGCGAGAGCTCCTCGCCCGCGAGCAGCACGCTCTCGACGAGGTCGCGCCGGCGCTCGGAGACGACCATCCCGAGCGCCGACAGCACCCCCGATGCGCGCGGGACGACGATGCGCCGCATGCCGAGCTCGGCGGCGATCGCCGCGGCGTGCAGCGGACCGGCCCCGCCGAAGGCGAGCAGCGCGAGCTCGCGCGGGTCGAGGCCGCGCTCGACGGTCATGACCCGCACCGCCGCGGCCATCTCGGCGCTCGCCACGCGCAGCACCCCGGCCGCCGTCTCCTCGACCGTGTCGTGGCCGAGCTGGGCGCGCAGGCCGTCGAGCGCTGCCTCGGCGGCGCTCGCGTCGAGCTCGACGCCGCCCGCGAGCGGCGAGCCCGAGTCGAGCACGCCGAGGAACAGGTTGGCGTCGGTCACCGTCGAATCCTCGCCCCCGCGCCCATAGCACGCGGGCCCAGGGTCGGCGCCCGCCGAGTGTGGTCCGACGCGCAACGCGCCACCGGCGTCGCGCCAGGCGATCGAGCCCCCGCCCGCGCCCACGGTGTGCACGTCGACCATCGGCAGCGCCAGCGCCCGCCCGCCGACCTCGCGGAAGCCCGCGGTCGCGACCGCGCCCTCGCGCGCGACCGAGACGTCGCACGAGGTCCCGCCCATGTCGATGCAGGCGGCGTCGGGCGCGCCCGCGCCGCGCGCACGGTGGGCGGCTCCGACCGCCCCGCCGGCCGGACCCGAGAGCGCCGTCCAAGCTCCGTGGCGGGCGGCCGTCTCGACGTCGACCACACCGCCGCCCGACAGCATGACCTCGGGCGCGGGCAGACCTGCGTCATGCGCGCGCTCGAGCAGCCGCTCGAGGTAGCGTCGGGTCGGCGGCGAGAGTGCGGCGTCGACCACGGTGGTCGCGCAGCGCTCGTACTCGCGGAACACGCCGGCCGTCGCGTGCGAGGTCGAGACGTGGACCTCCTCACCGAGCGCCTCGGCGACGACTCGCTCCGCGTGCCGCTCGTGCTCGGGGTGACGGAAGCCCCACAGCAGGCACACGGCGACCGCCTCGACCGGCGCGTCGCCCGACTCGACGGGCTCGGGCCCGTTGCCGGGCGAGGAGGCGTTCTCGCGGACGCGCCAGAGGGCCGCCAGGCGCTCGCGTAGAGTCTCCTCGTCGAGCTCGCGCAGCGCACCCTTGGGACCCGTGCGCTCCGGCACCGCGACGCGCAGCTCGTCGGGGACGATCGGCGATGGGTGCGCCGCGCACGGGCGGTAGAGCTCGGCCCGCGCCTGGCGGCCGAGCTGCTCGAGGTCGGTGAAGCCCTCCGTCGCGAGCAGAGCGGTGCGGGCGACGTTGCCCTCGAGCAGCGCGTTCGTGCCCACGGTCATGCCGTGCACGAAGCGCTCGACCTCGCCGGCGGCCGCTCCGGCGCGCTCGAGCACGGCGTCGACGGCGGCGATCGCGCCCTCGGACTGGTCGGCGGGCGTCGTCGGCGTCTTGGCGGTGACGAGCTCGCCCGACCTGGTCAGGAGCGCGGCGTCGGTGAACGTGCCGCCGACGTCGACTCCCAGGAGCATGCTCGGAAGCTACCTCCGACCGCCGCGGCGCGCACGCTCCGCCGTGCGCCTGACGTTTCGGCGCTTCGCACGTCTTAACGGTACTGAGCCGCTCACGGCGGTCGGATAAGGAAAGGCCAACGCGTGCCTCGGCCCGGTCGCCT
>DAIOHA010000145.1:0-3733 GCA_036744955.1 Thermoleophilaceae bacterium
GCCGGAGATGAAGAAGCTCCAGGAGCGCTACAAGGACGACCGCCAGCGCCTCAACGAGGAGATGATGAAGTTCTACCAGGAGCACGGGTTCAATCCCGCCTCCTCGTGCCTCCCACTGCTGCTGCAGATCCCCTTCTTCATCGCGCTCTTCTACCTGCTGCGCGGAGACGAGTTCAAGGCCGACATCCGCGGCGAGGAGAGCTTTCTCTTCATCGACAACCTCGCGCAGCCGGAGACGGGCCTTGTGCTCGTAGTGTTGATCGTGGTCTACGTCGGGACCCAGCTCGCGGCGAGCCTCGTGACCGCGGTCAGCGGCGATCGCAACCAGCGCCTGCTCATCCTCGGCCTCCCCATCCTGTTCGTCCCGATCCTCATCAACTTCGAGGCGGGGCTGCTCGTCTACTGGATCACGACGAACGTGTGGACGTTCGGCCAGCAGCTGTTCGTCAAGCGCTTTCTGCCCCCGCCCGAGCCAATCTCGAGCGACGGGGACACGCCCGCGCCCGCGCGTGAACGGGACGCGGACGACAGTGACGGCGGCGGGCGCCGGCGCGGTATCCTCGCGGCGCTCATGCCGCAAGGCGCGAACGGCTCGGGCACCGGCTCCGCCGGCGGGCCGGACCGCGCCGCGGACGGGCGCGCGTCCCCGGGCCGACCGCCGCCCCCCTCGCCGCGCAAGAAGAAGAAGCGCTCGGGCCGACGCCGATGAGCGACGCGGGGGCCCCGGACGACGCGGGCGCCGACCCTGCCCTGCCCCCGGAGCCGGCCGCCCGGGCGGCCCTGGTCGTCGAGCGGACGCTCGACGCGCTCGAGCTCGGCGGACGCGTGGCCGTAGAAGAGAACGATGAGGAAATCGTCGTGGACGTCGAGGACGAGGACGACCCGGCGTTGCTGATCGGCAAGCACGGTGCGACGATCGACGCGCTGGGGCACGTTGCCGCGCGCATCGCCTTCCGCGGGCGCGAGCCCGAGCGAAAGCGCGTGACCGTCGACGTCGCGGGCTACCGCGAGCGGCGGCGCGGGGCGCTCGAGCGCGCCGCTGATCGTGCAGCTGAGGACGCCGTGTCCTTCGGCCGTGACGTCGAGCTCGACCCGATGACCGCTTACGAGCGTCGCCTCGTCCACAACCACCTCAAGGACCGCGGCGACGTCGAGACGCACAGCGAGGGCGAGGAGCCCGATCGGCGGCTCGTGGTCTCGCCGCGTCGAGGTGGCTCGCCCGCACCCTGATCGTTTCCCGTGAAACGGTCGAGGGCCTCTGCCTCCGCTACGGGCTAGCGGCGAGCGCGGCCGACCGGTTCGAGCGCCTGCTCGCCGCCCTCGCGGCGGAGCCGGACCCGCCGACGACCGTCTCCGAGCCGCGGGCAGCGCTCGAGGCACACGTAGCCGACGGCCTGACCGGTCTCGAGGTTCCCGAGCTCCGGGCCGCCGGGACGGTCGCGGACCTCGGCGCGGGAGCGGGCTTCCCCGGCCTCGTGCTCGCGGTCGCGCTGCCGGACGCGGACGTCGACTTGGTCGAGTCCGGCGAGCGCAAAAGCGAGACGGTCCGCCGTCTCGCCGCAGCCGCCGGGCTCGGCAACGCCCGCGCTGTGCACGCCCGCGCCGAGGACTGGGCTCGGGACGAGGGGGCGATTCGCTACGAGGCCGTGACCGCCCGAGCGCTCGCACCGCTTCCCGTCCTGTGCGAGTACGCGGCCCCGCTGCTCGCCGACGGCGGGATCCTCGTGTGCTGGAAGGGCGCGCGCCGCGCCGACGAGGAGCGAGCAGGCGCGGAGGCGGCCGCCGCGCTCGGCCTACGCGGGCGTGAACCGCTGCGAGTCGAGCCCTTTCCCGGGGCGCACAGCCGTCATCTGCACGTGTTCGAGAAGGTCGCGCCCACACCGTCGCGCTTTCCGCGCCGCCCTGGGATGGCCGCGAAGCGCCCGCTCGGCACCTAGCGCGACGCGCGCAGCCAATCCGACCGGCGCCCCGAATAACTTGGCCGCGTGGGCGAGATCTACGCGATCGCCAACCAAAAGGGCGGTGTCGGCAAGACGACGACCGCGGTCAACCTCGCCGCGTGCGTGGCCGAGGCCGGCTACCCCACGCTGCTCGCCGACCTCGACCCGCAGTGCAATGCCACCGTCGCGCTGGGGGCGCCGAAGGACCTCGAGCAGAACGTCTACGACTGCCTCGGCGGCGACGGTGACCTCGCGAGCGCCGCGCGCGAGACGACCGTGCCCAACCTCTGGCTCGTGCCCTCGACGCCCGAGCTCGCGGGAGCGAGCGTCGAGCTTCCTCGCCTTCCCGGCTCGGAGACGCGCCTGCGCGACGCGCTCGGGGCGACGCGCGAGCGCTACCTGTTCACGCTGCTCGACTGCCCGCCGTCGCTCGGTCCGCTGACCGTCAACGCCCTCGTGGCGGCCGATCGGGTGATCGTCCCCGTGCAGACCGAATACTTCGCACTCGAGGGGCTCGCGGGCCTGCTCGACACGCTCACGCTCATCCGGCGCGAGCTCAATCCGCGCCTGCGCGTGGCCGGGATGATCCTGACGATGCACGACGGGCGCACGCGGCTCGCCCAAGACGTAGAGCGCGAGGTGCGCGAGCACTTCCCCGAGCTCGTCTTCGACACTGTCGTCCCTCGCAACGTGCGCGTGGGCGAGGCGCCGAGCTTCGGTCTGCCGGTGACGCGGCACGACCCGCACTGCGCCGGCTCGGTGGCCTACCTCAAGCTGGCCAAGGAGGTGGCGGCGCGTGCCTGAGCCGTGGCAGGGCGTCTCGGGCGGAACCCATGGGCGCGGCATCGGCCGCGGGCTTGCGGCGATCCTCGCCCAGAGCGAGCGCGAGACCGAGGGCCTGCGCCACCTCCCGCTCGACCTCGTGCGCCCCAATCCGCGTCAGCCCCGGCGCCTGTTCGACGGCGAGGCGCTGCTTGCGCTGGCCGAGTCGATCAAGGCGCGCGGGATCCTCCAGCCGCTCGTGGTACGTCCCCTCCCCGGCGACACCTACGAGCTCGTCGCCGGCGAGCGCCGCCTGCGCGCCGCCCGCCTCGCGGGACTCGACGACGTCCCCGCGGTGGTACGCGAGACCGAGGAGGCAGAGCAGCTCGAGCTCGCGCTCGTCGAGAACGTCGCGCGCGAGGACCTGAGCCCTGTCGAGGAGGCGCGGGCGTGCGCCACGCTGGTCGAGGACCTGGGCCTGAGCAAGGAGGAGCTCGGCCGGCGGATCGGACGCAGCCGCGTCGCCGTCTCGAACCTCATCCGCCTACTTGACCTGCCCGACGAGGCGCTCGACCTGCTCGCGAAGGGCGGGCTCTCCGAGGGCCACGGGCGCGCGATCCTCATGTGCCGCGAGCAAGGCGAGCGTCGCCGCCTCGCCCGCGCGGCCGCGGAGGGGGGCTGGTCGGTGCGCGAGACCGAGCGGCGGGCCAAGGAGGCCGACGCGGGCGAGGACAGGCCCCCCAGGCCCGCTCCGGTGGCCTTGCACCCCGACCTCGCGGACGCGCTCGCGGCCGCAGAGGACGCGCTCACCGCGGCGCTCGGACGGGGCGTGCGCGTGCGCCCCCGCCGCGGCTCCTACCGCGTCGAACTCGAGCTCGAGACTCCGCAGGAGGGGGTCGAGCTAGCCGAGCGCATCCTGCGCCGGGGCCGGGTGGGCGCGCTAGAATCGCCGCCCCACGCGGGCGATTAGCTCAGCCGGTTAGAGCGCTTCTCTGATAAGGAAGAGGTCCCAGGTTCGAGTCCTGGATCGC
>DAIOHA010000146.1:0-3722 GCA_036744955.1 Thermoleophilaceae bacterium
GCTCGACCACCTGGACCGCGTTCGAGGAGGTGCAGCAGTAGTCGGTCTCGGCCTTCACCTCGGCCGAGGTGTTCACGTACATGACGACGATCGCGCCCGGGTGCTCGGCCTTCCACGCGCGCAGCTCATCGGCGGTGATCGCGTCGGCGAGCGAGCAGCCTGCGCCGAGGTCGGGCAGGAGCACCGTCTTTTCGGGCGAGAGAATGGACGCCGTCTCGGCCATGAAGTGGACGCCGCAGAAGGCGATCGCCTCGGAGTCGGTCTCGGCTGCGCGCTGCGACAGCGCGAGCGAGTCGCCCACGAAGTCGGCCACCGCCTGGACCTCGGGGAGCTGGTAGTTGTGCGCGAGGATCACGGCGTCGCGCTTGACCGCGAGGCGGCGCACCTCCTCGGAGAGGCCGTCGATCTCGTCGGCGCTCAGCGGCTCGACGAACGGTGCGGGCGGGGCGACGGGTAGGGCGATGGTCGACACGGCGGTCCCCTCGTTTGCCCGCCGGGCGGCGGGTTCAAGCGGCGTAACAGCTGCGTAACAGTCTAGAGGGGCTCGAGCGACAAGCTCAGGTCGAGCGCGGGCGCGGAATGGGTGAGCGCGCCGACGCTGATGTAGTCGACGCCGGTCTCGGCGATCGCCCGCACCGTCTCGAGCGTGACGCCGCCCGAGGCCTCCGTGCGCGCGCGCCCGCGCGCTCGTTCGACCGCCTCGCGCAAGTCGTCGAACGAGAGGTTGTCGAGCAGGATGCGCGGGGCGCCCGCCTCGAGCGCGGCGTCGACCTCGTCGAGGCTCGCGCACTCGACGGTGACCTCGAGGCCGTAGCGCTCGCCTGCGGCGACCGCCGCCCGCGCCGCCGGCCCGACGCCCCCGGCGAGGGTGGCATGGTTCTCCTTGACGAGCAGCGCGTCATAGAGCCCAGCGCGATGGTTCTGCCCGCCACCCGCGGCGACCGCGCGTTTCTCGAGCGCGCGCACCCCCGGCGTCGTCTTGCGCGTGTCGAGGATCGTGGCGCCCGTGCCCTCGACGGCGCGCACGTAGCGCGCGGTCAGCGTGGCGACACCCGACAGGCGCCCGAGCAGGTTGAGCGCCACGCGCTCACCGGCGAGCAGGGGCGCGGCGGGCCCGGCAACCTCGGCGACGAGGCGGCCGGGCGGCGCCCACTTTCCCTCGGGGGTGTGCGCGCGCCAGCGCAGCGCCGGGTCGAGACGGCGAAAGACCGCCTCGGCGACCTCGAGCCCCGCGATCGCGCCCTTGCCCTTCTGCACGATCCGCGCCCGCGCGCTCGCCCCGGGCGGGACGACGGCTGCGGTCGTCGCGTCGCCCGAGCCGACGTCCTCGGCGAGCGCGAGGTCGATTAGCTCGAGCATGGCCGGCAGGCTAGTCGGGCGTCCTGAGCGACGGCCTCACCGTCACCGTCCTCGGTTTCTTGTCTGAACTCTCGGGAAGGCGTCCGCGCGCGTCTATGCTCGTCTGGTGCCGGCGACGTGGACGTTTCTGACGAACCACGCTTTCGCTCTGCTCTGCGTCGTGCGCACCCCCGGCATGCGACTGCGCGACATCGCGACGCAGGTCGGAATCACCGAGCGCGCCGCCCACCGCATCATGTCCGACCTCGTCGAGGGCGGTTTCCTGACGCGCCATCGCGTCGGGCGGCGCAACTTCTACGAGGTTCATCCGAACGTGCGCCTACGCCACCCGCTCGTCGAGGACCGCACGCTCGGCGAGCTCCTCGGCGGCCTCATCGGCCGCCCACCCCCGCCGAGCGAGGGCGAGAAGCCCGCACTCAGCGCGCCCCCGAGCTAGGCCGCTCCCGCCGCGTCCGCGGCGCCGGCCGCGCCCGCCTCCCCGGCGCGGCGCAGCAGCTCCGCGCGCACGAAGCCGTCGAGGTCGCCGTCGAGCACGCGCCGCATGTCGCCGACCTCGACGCCCGTGCGGTGGTCCTTGACCATCGTGTACGGGTGCAGGACGTACGAGCGGATCTGCGAGCCCCAGCCGACGTCTTGGGCATCGCCCTTCTCGCTCTCGAGCTCCTCGCGACGCTGGCGCTCCTCGCGCTCGAGCAGCTTCGAGCGCAGCATCGCCATCGCGGTCGCGCGGTTCGACGACTGCGAGCGCTCGTTCTGGCACTGCACGACGATCCCGCTCGGGCGGTGGGTGATGCGCACCGCCGAGTCGGTCTTGTTGACGTGCTGGCCGCCGGCGCCCGAGGCGCGGTAGGTGTCGACCTGGAGGTCCGCATCGTCGATCTCGACCTCGACGGCGTCCTCGACGAGCGGCGCGACCTCGACGAGCGCGAAGGCGGTGTGACGGCGTGAGGAGGCGTCGAACGGCGAGATGCGCACGAGCCGGTGCACGCCCTTCTCGGCCGAGAAGACGCCGTAGGCGTTGTCGCCGCGGGCAACGAAGGTCGCCGACTTGAGGCCCGCCTCCTCGCCGGGGCTCGCCTCCTTGAGCTCGACCTCGTAGCCGCGCCGCTCCACGAAGCGCAGCTGCATGCGCAGGAGCATCTCGGCCCAGTCCTGCGAGTCGGTCCCGCCGGTCCCCGCGTGCACGGAGACCACGGCGTCGCCCGTGTCGTAGCGGCCCGAGAACAGCCGCTGCTCCTCGAGCTGCGCGAGCCGGTTCTCGATGCCGGCGCGCTGCTCGGTGACCTCGTCGGCGATCGACGGGTCCTCGCCGGCGAGCTCCTCGAGCGCCTCGAGGTCGTCGATCCCCTCCTCGAGCTGGCGATACGCCGCGAGCCGGCGCCCGACGCGCGCGTGCTCGGCCGAGACCTTCGCCGCCCGCTCCTGGTCGTCCCAGAAGCCGGGCTCCCCCATCTCTCCCTCGAGCGCCCCGAGGCGCTCGCTCAGCGCATCCGGGTCAAAGATAGTCCGCGAGCAGCTTGAGCTGGTCGCGGAGGGTCGATTGGGCGGTGTCGGCCACGAGGAGGGCTTGGCGTCGCCTAGGCGCCGTGGCACTTCTTGAACTTCAGCCCCGAGCCGCACCAGCACGGGTCGTTGCGGCCGATCTGCTCGTGCTCGTCGAGGCGTCGGGGCTCGACGGTACGAACGACGCTCTCCTCCGCGCCCGGGAGCACCGGCTCGCCGTAGTCGGCCTCGGTGCCCGGGAACGCCGAGCCGACGCCGCCCGCGCCGGCGGTCACCGCCTGCTGGCGTGCGGCCGCGAGCGCGCTCGGCTGGTCGGCGTCGGTCCCGCCGCTGTACTGGAGCGAGCGCAGGCCGGCCGAGGGCGCGCCGTTCCCGACCGGGAGCGCCTCGCCGTCGGGCGCCTCGACCTCGACGTCGACGTGGAAGATGTAGCGCGCGAACTCCTCCCAGATCGCGTTGATGAGGGCGGTGAACATCTCGAAGCCCTCGTTCTTGTACGCCACGAGCGGGTCGATCTGCGCGAAGCCGCGCAGGTGGATGCCCTCGCGGAGGTAGTCCATGTCGTGCAGGTGCTCGCGCCAGCGCTCGTCAATAATCTGGAGCAGCACGAAGCGCTCGAGCGCACGCATGAGCTCGGGGCCGAGCTCGGTCTCGCGCTCGTCGTAGGCCTTGACCACGTCCTCGCGCAGGTCGGAGATGAGCGCCGAGCGCTCGAGCGAGTTCGGGTCGAGGTCGCCGGGCTCGATTGCCACCGGGTAGAGCTGCTCGAGCTGCGTGAACAGCCCGTCGACGTCCCACTCCTCGACGAACTCGCCGACGAGGTACTCCTCGCACATGCGCTCGACCGCCTCGGCGATCTG
>DAIOHA010000147.1:0-3710 GCA_036744955.1 Thermoleophilaceae bacterium
TGATGAGCGGCGTTCGCGCCTCGTCGATGAGGATGTTGTCGACCTCGTCGACGATGGCGTAGTTGTGGCCGCGCTGAACCTTGTCCTCGACCGAGGTCGCGAGGTTGTCACGGAGATAGTCGAAGCCGAACTCGGAGTTCGTGCCGTAGGTGATGTCGGCGGCGTAGGCCGCGCGCTTGCGCTCGGAGTCGCGCTCCTCCGCCTGGAGTGCGTCGACGGTGAGGCCGAGCGCGGCATAGACGGGGCGCATCCACTCCGCGTCGCGGCGGGCCAGGTAGTCGTTGACCGTCACGATGTGGACCCCCTTGCCCGCGAGCGCGTTGAGCACGGCGGCGAGCGTGGCGGTAAGCGTCTTGCCCTCGCCGGTCTTCATCTCGGCGATCGAGCCGTCGTTGAGGGCCATGCCCCCGATCAGCTGGACGTCGAAGTGACGCTGGCCGAGCGCGCGCTTCGCGGCCTCGCGCGTCAGCGCGAACGACTCGGGCAGCAGGTCGTCGATCGGTTCGCCGCCGCGCGCGCGGTTACGTAGCGCGTCGGCGCGCTCGCGCAGCTCCTCGTCGGTGTCGAGCTCGAGCTCCGGCTCGAAGTCGTTGATGCGGGCGACGCGATTTTCGAAGTTCTTGAACTTCTTCCCCTCGCCGATCCGCAGCGCCCGGTCGATGATCGACATGCGCGCGAGGTTAGCGAAGGGTCATGGCGCTGCCGGACGGGGCGCAACCTCGCTACCCCGCCGACGACGACGCTTGTCGCGGTGGCGCTTCACCTGCCGTCCGAGCTCGTCGGCGACGAGGTTGATCGAGCGCATCAGGTCCTCCGAGGAGTCGCGCGCGCGCAGGGTCACGCCCTTGAGGTGGAGTGTCGCGGCGGCCACTTGCGACTCCCGGATCGCCGGGTTGCGCTCCTCGGAGAGCTCGAGCTCGAGGCGCGCGAGCGAGGAGACCTGGCGCGCGACCTTCTCGAACCGGCGCTCGGCGTGCGCGCGGAACGCGTCGTCGATCGCGACGTTGCGCCCCCTGAGGTCGATACGCATCGGCTCCTCCTCCTCTCGGCCGTTTGCCCGTCCATCCTAAGTCATCGGCCGGAGCGGCTGCGCGAGCGTCGGCCTGACTGAAGCCACGGCGCCTGCGACGGCTGCGATGCCGGGGGGACGGGCACGAGCGCAGCGCCCTCGAGCAGCCCCCGGGAGCGTTCGCCGCGACCGCCGCGGGCATCGCGTCGGCGAGCGCGACGGCGCCGCGGAACTTGACCGCGCGCACGAGTGAGCGCGCGCCACCGCGGTAGGCGAGCGGCGCCCACGCCGGCACGGGGCGCCGCGCGGTCGTCGGCGAGCGTCAGCGGCTTCGAGCCGAGCCAGGTAAGGCCACCGCGGCACGTCGAGCAGAGCGGCGCACCCACAGCGACGCTCGCCCCGCAGGCGAAGCACGCCGGTGGCGCGATCGGCACGAGCGGGCGCAGCAAGGGAGCGAGGCCGGACACCGTCGCGAGCGTGCTCGGTTGACGCCGAACCGCGCAAGGCGCCGGTGCGACAATCGGCGATATGGCGCGTGACGGTTTCGCGAACGGGCGCCGCCGCGTCGCGCCGACGTCGCGGGCGGGGACGTCGTGAACGCGCCCGACGTCGGCTGGCGTCTCGACCCCACCTTTCTCGTACCCCTCGCCCTGTACGCGGGCGTGTACGTGTGGCGCTTCGTGCGCGCCCGGCGCGAGGGCGGCGGTCGCGGGGCCGGCCCCCGCCAGGCGCTCGCCTTCGCGGGCGCCCTGCTCGTGCTGCTCGTCGCCATCGTCTCGCCGCTCGACGAGCTCGGCGAGCGCTACCTCTTCTCCGCCCACATGGTCCAGCATCTCCTGCTCGGCGACATCGCGCCGTTGCTCGCGCTGCTCGCGCTCTCGCGCGTGATCATGCGCGCGGTCAGCCGCCGGCTCGTCGGCGTGGAGCGCGCGCTCGGGCGGTTCGCCCACCCGCTTACGGGCCTCGCGCTCTGGCTCGTGCTCATCTACGTGTGGCACGTCCCGGCGCTCTACCAGGCTGCGCTGCGCGACCCGTTCGTGCACGCGCTCGAGCACGTGTCGTTCTTCACGGCCGGCCTCGCGCTGTGGTGGCCGCTCGTCCAACCCGTCCCCATGCGCCACCGGCTCACGGGCCTCGGCAGCCTCGGCTACATCGCCGCGGCGAAGGCGGGGCTCGCGGCGCTCGGGCTCTACCTCGTGTGGTCGAGCACGGTGGCGTACCCCTTCTACGAGACCGCTCCCCGGATTTGGGAGCTCTCGGCGCGCGAGGACCAGAACGTCGGGGGGGCGATCATGATGATCGAGCAGTCGCTCGTGCTCGTCCTCTTCTTCGTCGTCACCTTCGTGCGCATGCTCGGGCAGTCGGAGAAGGAGCAGCGCCGCCGCGAGCGGCTCGAGGACGCCGCGGCCGCCTAGGGCGCGCCGCGGCGACGCTTGGGCCGGCAGCGCTGGAGGCGGTGTCGATGGCGTGCGCCGCACACGCAGAGCCGCCCCGCAGGCGCCCGGGAGCCGCCCGCGAACCCCGCGGAAAAGCCGGGGGCGCCGGTAGGATGCCGCGCCTCTTGCTCGCGCGCGTCGTCGCCAAGCCCCTCCGTGCCATGGCTGCGCCACTCGCAGCCACGCTGGTCCTCGCGTCGGCGTGCGGCTCGGGCGACAAGCGGATCGACGACCCCGATCTGCCGTACTCGTTCTCGTACCCGAGCGAGTTCGAGACCGGCGAGCAGGCGAGCGTCTCGGCGCGAGAGTCGGGCTTCGACAACGAGACGCTCGTGGCAAAGGAGAACGGTCAAGACCTGATCGCGGTCCAAACCCAGCCGCTGCGCCGGCCGGTCTCGCCCAAGCTCGTGCCGCGCGTCAAGCGTGAGGTCGAGCAGGGCGCTCGTCGCACCGGCAAGGTGCGGGCGAAGCACGACGTGCGCCTCGGCGGCCTCGACGGCGTCGCCTTCGACATGACCCTACGCGGCGAGGCGGGTGTCCCCATCGGCGCGCGCTGGGTCTACGCGTCCAAGGACCGTGCCCTGTTCTGGGTCAACTGCCAGTGGCGGAGCGACCGCCCGGGCGTGCTCGCAGCCTGCGACGAGGTGCTGCGCTCCTTTCGCGCGCGCTAGACGCCGCGCGAACGCACCCCGCGCTAGCGCGGACGCACGACGATCGTCCAGTTGGCTCCCCGGACATCGACGTCGTCGTAGGAGCCGCGGCGAAGCTCGGCCTCGCCCCGCCCGGCACGCGAGCTGATCGAGATTCCGCTGCCCTCGGCCGAGAAGGCCTTGCCCTCCGTGTTCGTCCACGAGAGCCGCGACGGGCGCGCGACGTTGAAGGAGAGATTCGTTCGGCCGCTGCCGGAGAAGGTGCTGATGCCGCGGCCGCCCGAGCTCGATTGCGAGGACGAGCTGGTCGACGAGCCGCCGGTGCTGCGCTGGGTGATCGACGTCGAGGAGTCGCCGCCCGACCCGCCCTCGCTGCGCTGACTGATCGACCCCGACTGATCCGCACCGCCCGAGTCGCTCTCACCAGGCTCCGCGCGCTCTCCCTGAGCGGCGGCCGGCTCGCTCTCCGGGCCTTGCGGGCGCTCTCCGCCGCTCTCTCCGCAACCGGCGACGAGCGCGCCGCCTCCGAGCGCGAGCGCGAGCAGGGAAGCGAGCTTCGCCCGGGGCGTGGCCATGCGGCCACGGTAGCCGATCCGCCTCCCGGGCGCGGGCCGC
>DAIOHA010000148.1:0-3710 GCA_036744955.1 Thermoleophilaceae bacterium
CGGCCACTCCGGCCACCGCGGCGAGAACAGCCGCGACCGCGAGCATCCGCCCGAAGGTCCGGCACACGAGCCGAGCTGCGAGCGGGGGACCGAGCAGCACGCCGGCCAAGAGCACACCGCCGACCGCGCGCAGCCCCACGACCACGGCGAGCGCGAGCAGCGCCAGCAGCAGGCCGTCGAGCACACCGACTCGGAGGCCGACGGCCTCGGCAGTGGCGCGGTCAAAGCTCACGAGCACGAGCTCTTTCCCGGCGAACCACAGCACGAGCGCGACAGCGACTACGAGTCCGGCCGATAGCGTGACGTCGCCCGCGCCCACACCGAGGATCGAGCCGAACAAGAGGCCCTCGAGACGCCGCGCGCCGCCGGCGAGCGCGAGCAGCGCCACGCCCGCGCCGAACAGGGTCGGCAGGAGGACGCCGGTCGCTCCGTCTGGCGTGAACCGTCGGTCGCTCGCGATCGCCCCCGTGAGCCCGGCTGTGGCGAGCGCTACTACGACGCCGCCGACGGCGAGCGGCAGCCCGACCGCGAGCGCGAGCGCCGCACCGAGGACGACGGTGTGCGAGATCGACTCGCCGAGGAAGGCGAGCCGGCGCACGAGCACGAAGCAGCCGAGGACCGCGCACGCCACGCCGGCCAGCACCGCCTCGGCGAAGGCCAGGCGCATTAGCTCGGGGCGCCACGGGTCGGCGAGACCCTCGACGAGCCCGCCGAGGATCGACGCGAGGATCGATGCGGCCCCCGTCACCTCGCCGTCGAGCCCCGCGAGGAGTGCGGGTGCTCATGGTGGTGATGGGCGTCGTCGACCAGCACCGCTCCGCCCTCGAGGACGAGCAGCTCGCCCCCGTACGCACGTCCGAGCGCCTCGGGGCGGAACACCTCGGAGGTCGTGCCCGCGGCGACGAGCGAGCGATTGAGCAGCAGCAGGCGATCGCACACGCGCGCGGCCTGCGCGAGGTCGTGCGTCGTCATGACGATCGTCGCCCCGGCGCGCCGCCGGGCCTCGAGCGCATCGAGGATCACCTCCTGGGAAGGCGCGTCGATACCCGTGAGCGGCTCGTCGAGCAGCAGCACCTCACGCTCCTGGGCGAGCGCGCGACCGACGAGCGCGCGCTGGCGCTGACCCGCCGACAGCGCGCCGAAAGGCACGCACGCCTCCCGCTCCAGCCCGACCTCGGCCAGGACCTCGCGCGCCCGCGAACGATCCGCGCGTCCCGGCCGCCGCCACCAGCCAAGGCGCGGGTAGCTCCCCATGAGCACGACGCCGAGCGCGTCGACGGGAAACGAGGGGTCGAGGCCGCCCGCCTGCGGGACGTAGGCGGGTCGGCCATTCAGCGTTGCGCTCCCGGCGTGGGGGACGGTACCGAGGAGCGCGCGCAGCAGGGTGGTCTTTCCGGCGCCGTTGGGGCCGAGCACGCCGGCGAACGCCCCTCGCGGCAGCTCCACCGTGACGTCGTCGAGCGCGACGCGGCCGGAGAAGGAGACCGAGACTCCGCTCGCCTGCACCGCCGGCCCGGCGGCGCCCGTCATGCGACCGGCGTGGGAGCGCGAACCGTTGCGGCGGCCGCGCGAACCGCCGCTGCGACCGCGAACAGCGTCCCGGCCAGCACCGCCACCACCGCTCCGGGGGGGAGGTCGAGCACGCGCGCGAGCACGACTCCGCCGGCCATCTCGACCACGGCGAGCGCCGTGGCGCCGGCGAGCATCGGCCCGAGTCGCTCGGAAATGAGACGCGCGGTTGCGGCCGGCACCACGAGCAGCGCGGCGGCGAGCAGGCTTCCCACCGCCGGCAGAGCCGCGACCACGGTGACCGCCACGAGCAGCACCAGGCCGACGGCAACCGCCCGATCGTGGACCCCGGCGGTGGCCGCCCAGTCGCGGTCGAAGGTGACGGCCGCCAGGCGCGGCAGACCGAGCCCCAGCGCGGCGACGGTGAGGGCGGCGACAATCCCGCAGCGGACCACGTCAGGGCCCGAGACGGCGAGCAGGGACCCGAACAGCAGCCGCTCGACCGGCACCGCGCCGACATCGAGCGCGACGAGCAGGGTCGCCCCGAGCGCCAGCGCGGCGGCGAGCACGACGCCGGTCACGGCTCCGCCGCTGACCGCCCGGTCGCGCTCCTCGAGCGAGACGAAGCCGGAGAAGGCGAGCGCCGCGGCGAGCGCGCCGGCAAATGGGCCGAGGCCAGGGAGGGCGACGCCGACGACGAGCCCGGGGAACGTCGCGACGCCGACCGCATGCGCGAAGAACGCGAGGTCCCGCAGCAACACGAAGCAGCCGAGCAGTCCCAGGGGCACCGCGACGAGCGTTCCGGCCGCGAGCGCCCGAAGGAGGTATGGAGCGTCGAGCTCGACCACCCGCTAGACGATACTGAGAATCAGTCGCTACTCGGCCGCGCCACGCGAGTCACCGCGACGCGCCGCCCGCGACGCGTTCGGGCGCACCGCGCTCGCGATGCCGAGGCACGCCTCGCACGTCCCCCGCAGCGAGACGTCGTGTCCCTCGACGCGGAACGCGAGCCGTCCGGCCATGCGATGCACGGACCGCTCGAGGGCGGGATCCTCGAACGCGCTCACGCGCCCGCACCGGTTGCAGATCAGATGATGATGGTGCTCGCCGCTCGGGTGGGCCGGCTCGTAGCGGCTCGGCCCCTCGCCGGTGTCGAGCCGATGGAGGAGTCCGAGGCCCTCGAGCACGTCGAGCGAGCGGTAGACCGTCGCGACGCCCACATCGCGGCCGTCTTCACGCAACCGGTCGGAAATCTCGCGCGCGGTGAGCAGGCAGCCGTGCCGGGCGAGCGTGCGGATGACGGCGGCGCGCGGCTCGCTCGAGCGATGGCCGGCGCGGCGCAACGCCGCGTCGGCGTGGTCGGCCCAACCACCGGGCGTCGCCGCGACCTTCTGCTCGGTTGGCACGGGAGCCACGATACCTACGACCGGCGGGCTGCCCGGACCGTTGCAGGCGGCTCGGCCGGCGCCGCGCTCCCTACAGATTCACCGCCACGTACTTCGTCTCGAGGTACTCCTCGATCCCCTCGTAACCCCCCTCGCGTCCGAACCCCGACTGCTTGATCCCCCCGAACGGGGCGGCGGCGTTCGAGACCATGCCCTGGTTGAGACCGACCATTCCACACTCGAGCTCCTCGCACACGCGCAGGGCGCGCTTGACGTCGCGCGTGTAGACGTAGGCGACGAGGCCGTACTCCGTGTCGTTGGCCTCGCGGATCGCGTCCTCCTCCGACGAGAAGGAGAACACGGGCGCCACCGGGCCGAAGATCTCCTCGTAGCGGAGCTCAGCCTCGTTCGAGACCTCGGCGAGCACGGTGGGCTCATAGAAGTAGCCCGCGCCGTCGACGTCCTTCCCGCCGACGAGTGCCTTCGCGCCCCTGTCGACCGCATCGTCGACGAGGCCGCGCACGGTCGAGCGCTGGTCCTCATCGATGAGCGGACCGACCTGGGCGCCGTCCTCGGTGCCGCGCGCGACCTTCATGTCGCCCATCTTCTCGGCGAGCTTCTCGCCGAACTCGTCGGCCACACCGTCGGCGACGTGGAAGCGGTTGGCTGCCGTGCACGCCTCGCCGAGGTTGCGCATCTTCGCGGTCAGCGCGCCCTGGACGGCGTCGTCCACGTCGGCGTCGTCGAAGACCAGGAAAGGGGCGTTGCCGCCGAGCTCCATCGACACGCGCAGCACCTGGTCGGCGGCCTGCTGCA
>DAIOHA010000149.1:0-3668 GCA_036744955.1 Thermoleophilaceae bacterium
CCGTCGCGCGTCTTGAGCAGGACGATCGGCTGCTTGCCGACCATGTCGAAGCTCACGCCGTAGATCACCATCTCCTGCATCGCGCGGGATCCCTTCGCATGCCGACGGGGCCCACAGTCTAGACGTGACCCCCTCCGCCACGCCGCCGCCGCCGCCGCGTTTCGCGCCCCGAGCGCACGGGGACCCACCGGCCCGTGCCGCCGCTTGCGATCCTCGACGTCGACGGAACACTCGTCGACACGAACTATCACCACGCGATCGCGTGGCACCGTGCCTTTCGCCAGCACGGCGTCCGCGTGCCGCTGCGGCGCATTCACCACCGTATGGGCATGGGCGGCGACCAGCTCGTGGCCGACCTCGCGGGCGATAACGTCGAGCGGCGGCTCGGGGACGACATCCGCGCCGCCGAGAAGCCGCTGTACTTGCAGCTCATCGACGAGGTCGAGGAGATGCCGGGCGCCCGCGAGCTCATCGACGAACTCCGCGAGCGAGGTCACCGAGTCGTGCTGGCCAGCTCCGCCAAGGCGAGCGAGGTCGACCACTACCTCGACCTGCTCGATGCGCGCGAGCGCGTCGACGGGTGGACGACCTCCGCCGACGTGGAGACGACTAAGCCCGCGCCCGACCTCGTGCAGACGGCGATCGAGCAGGGCGGCGGCGAGGGCGGTGCGGTGCTCGTGGGCGACTCGACCTGGGACTGCCTCGCCGCCAGGCGAGCGGGGATCGAGAGCATTGGCGTGCTCACCGGCGGCTTCTCGCGAGAGGAGCTCGAGCGGGCGGGAGCCTCCCTCGTCGTGGAGTCGCTCGAGGAGCTGAGCGAGCGCGTCGAGGAGACGCCGCTCGGCCGAGCGCGCTAGGCCGCTCGACGCGCGCACCGCCCGCCTCGGCACTCCGCGACCGCTCCGGTGGCGCGTCGGAGCGCTCCGGCTTATGTTTTGAGGAAGAGAAGAGGGGAAGTGCTTCTCCGAATGGGCGGGGAACGGCCTCGAGATCGAGGAGAGCGGTGAACGTCCTCGGCGTAAACGCGGTTTTTCACGATCCCGCTGCGGCGATCGAGGTCGACGGACGGACGGTGGCGGCCGCCGAAGAGGAGCGCTTCAGCCGGCGCAAGCACGGCAAGGCTCCCGTTCCCTTCTCGACCTGGGAGCTGCCCGAGGCGGCGATGCGCTTCTGCCTCGAGCAGGCGGGGATCGGGCCGGCCGAGCTCGACGCCGTCGCCTATTCATACGACCCGCGTCTCGCGCCCTCGCCGGGTGACGACATCACGAGAGGCGAGTGGGAGGGGCTGCGCACGCTCTACGCGCAGCGTGCTCCTCTGTTCCTGCGCACGGCGCTTCCCGGGCTCGATCCCGATCGCGTGCGCTTCGTCCCCCACCACGTGGCCCACGCCGCCTCGGCCCATCTCGCCGCCCCGCTCGAGGGGCCCGCGAGCGTGCTCGTCATCGACGGGCGCGGCGAGCGCGCCTCGCATCTGGCCGGGCGCGCCGACGACGACGGACGGCTCGAGGTCCTCGCCGCCCAGGAGCTGCCGCACTCGCTCGGGCTGATGTACGAGGAGGCGACCGAGCACCTCGGCTTTCGACGCTCCTCCGACGAGTACAAGGTCATGGCGATGGCCTCCTACGGGCGGCCGTCGTTCCTGCCGCAGCTGCGCGAGGCCGTGCGGGCAACGGGCGACGGCGGGTTCACCGTCGCGCCGATCGACTGGAGCTCGCTCGTCCCACGGCTCGGGCGCGGCGAGGACTGGCGCCCCGAGCACGCCGATCTCGCGGCAAGCGTGCAGCGACGGCTCGAGGAGGTGATGCTCGACCTCGCGCGCTGGCTGCACGGCCGCACCGGCGACCGCGACCTCGTCATGGCCGGCGGCGTGGCGCTCAACTGTGTTGCCAACTCGCGCCTGCTCGAGGAGGGCCCGTTCGAGCGGATTTGGGTGCAGCCCGCCGCCGGCGACTCCGGAACCGCCCTGGGGGCGGCGCTGCACGTCGCGCGCGAGCTCGGCGACTCGCTCGAGCCGATGTCGGGCGCCGATCTCGGGCGGGGCTTCGGCGAGTCCGAGCTCGAGCGGCAGCTCACGACCGCGGATGTGGACTTCGAGCGCCCGCCCGACGTGGCCGAGGCGGTGGCCGAGACGCTCTCGGCCGACGGCATCGTCGCGTGGTTCCAGGGGCGCAGCGAGTTCGGGCCGCGCGCGCTCGGTCGCCGCAGCCTGCTTGCTGACCCGCGCGCCCAGGCAAACCTCGAGCGCCTCAACGACGTCAAGGGTCGCGAGCAGTTCCGCCCGATCGCACCGATGGTGCTCGCCGAGCACGCAACGGAGATCTTCTCGGGCGGGCCGGTGCCGAGCAGGTACATGCTCTTCACCCACCGCGTCGCCGAAACCTGGCGACCGCGCATCCCCGCGGTGGTGCACGTGGACGGGACGGCGCGCATCCAGACCGTCGACGCGGCCGAGGATCCGCTCGTCGCGCGCATGCTCGAAGGCTTCCGGCGCCGCACGGGGGTGCCCGTGGTCGTGAACACGAGCCTCAACACCGCCGGCCGCCCGATGGTGGACGATCCCCGCGACGCGCTCGAGTGCTTCGGCTCGAGCCCCGTCGACATGCTCGCCATCGGGCCGTTCGTCGTCCGACGGCGCGGCTCGCGCGCCGCGCGGGGTGGCGCCGCGGAGCCGGCGGAGGTGGCGGCGTGAGCGCGGCCGGAACCGTGGACGTCGTCGTCCCGAGCGCGGGGCGCGACTCGCTCTCCGACCTGCTCGAGGCGCTCGAGCTCGAGGGCGTGGCCGAGCGGCTGGGCGGGAGACTGATCGTCGTCGACGACCGCCGCGACGGCGACTTGGCCCTCGCGGTCGGCGCGGGCGCCGAGGTCGTGCGCGGGCCCGCACGCGGGCCCGCGGCGGCGCGCAACGCCGGCCGGCGCGCGTCCGACGCCGAGTGGGTCGCCTTTCTCGACGACGACGTGGTCCCCGAGGCGGGCTGGGCGGAGGCGCTCAGCGCCGACCTCGCTCGACTCGGCCCCGACACCGCCGCGAGCCAGGGGCGGGTGCGCGTCCCGCTGCCCGCGGGCCGGCGCCCGACCGACTGGGAGCGCAACGTCGCCGGCCTCGAGAACGCGCGCTGGGCCACGGCCGACATGACCTTTCGACGAGCGGCGCTCGCCGCCGTGGGCGGCTTCGACGAGCGCTTCGGGCACGCCTACCGCGAGGACGCCGACCTCGCGCTGCGGCTGATGGCCACCGGATGGCGCCTGTCTCGCGACTCGGGTCGCGTCGTGACCCACCCCGTGGGCCCGGCCGACGCGTGGATCAGCGTGCGCCTTCAAGCCGGGAACGCCGACGACGTGCTCATGCGCGCGCTGCACGGGCCGGAATGGCGCCGGCGCGCCGGCGCGCCGCCCGGACGCCTGCGCCGCCACCTCGCCACGGTCGGGGCGGGCCTCGCCGCGGGCGCCGTCGTCGTCGTCGGCCGGCGCCGGCTCGCCCTTCTCGCCGCGCTCGGGTGGGCCGCCGGCACGGCCGAGCTGGCCTGGGCGCGCGTCGAACCGGGTCCGCGCACGCCGGCCGAGGTGGCGAAGATGCTCCTCACGAGCGTGGCCATCCCGCCCGCCGCGGCGCTCCACCTCGGCCGCGGGCTCGCCCGGCGCCGGCGGCTGCTCGCCGACGAGCGGCGCGC
>DAIOHA010000150.1:0-1441 GCA_036744955.1 Thermoleophilaceae bacterium
CGACGGCCCGCTCGCCGAAGCCTTTCCGCCGCTGTCGGTGACCATGCTGCTCGAGGACGACATCGACGTCTCGCGCGGCGACTTCATCTGCCGTGTCCACAACCAGCCGCACGAGTCACGCGAGTTCGAGGCGATGGTCTGCTGGATGGCCGACCACCCCCTGTCCGACGGCGGCCGCTACGCGATCAAGCACACGAGCCGCAGCGCGCGTGCGGTGGTGGACGAGGTCCGCTACCGGCTCGACGTCAACTCGCTCCACCGCGACGAGGACGCCAACGGCCTCGACCTGAACGAGATCGGCCGTCTGCGGCTGCGTACGAGCGCCCCGCTACATCTCGACGAGTACCGGCGCAACCGGGCGACGGGCGCGTTCATCTTGATCGACGAGGCGACGAACGACACCGTGGCCGCGGGGATGGTGCTGGGGACAGAAGGGTGAGCTCCGCGGGCGGCCCGGGCGGCGGCGGAGCGCGGACGCCCGTGGCCTCAGGCCCCGTCGGCGCCCCGGAACCGGCACCGCCCCCGAGCGCGCAGCCGACGCGCAGCCCGAACATCACTTGGCACGCGGGGGAGCTCACACGCGAGCGCCGCTGGGAGGCCCTTGGGGCGCACGGCGCCACCGTCTGGTTCACGGGCCTCTCCGGCTCGGGCAAGTCGACGATCGCCGCCGCGGTCGAGGCACAGCTCGTGCAGTCGGGCCGGCCGGCGTACCTGCTCGACGGCGACAATCTGCGCCACGGCTTGAACGGCGACCTCGCCTTCGATCCGGCGGCCCGCGACGAGAACGTGCGGCGGGCCGGCGAGGTGGCGCGGCTGTTCGCCGACGCGGGGCTCGTGGCGCTCGTCAGCCTCGTCTCGCCCTACGCGGCGGCGCGGGACGCCGTGCGCGCTCTGCACGAGGCGGACGGGGTGCCCTTCTTCGAGGTCTGGGTGTCGACCCTGCCGGAGGAGTGCGCTCGGCGCGATCCCAAGGGCCTGTGGGCACGCGCGCGACGAGGCGAGCTCTCGGGCCTGACCGGAGTCGACGCGCCCTACGAGGCGCCCGAGCGGCCGGAGCTCGAGCTCTCGGGAGACGTCGCCGTGGCCGAAGCCAAGGACTTGGTCGTCGCGCTGCTCTAACCGTCCGCGAGCGCCCCGGCTGACCGCGGGCGCGGCGACTCCCCAGCTACCCCGCTCAGGCCTTGACCGCGATCTGGAACCCGCCGTAGATCATGCGCTTCGCGTCGAACGGCATGGCGTCCTCGTCCATGCCGGCGACGCGCCCATCCTTCATCACCTCTGCGTTCACTCGATCGCGCTCATGGGGACCTCGAAGGCCTCGCTCGCCTTCGACGGCGACTTCTCCGCGGCGGGTTCGTCGAGCTCCGGCCTTAGCGACGCGGCGCCTCACCCGCTCGCCAGCTCGCCAGCTCGCGAAGCTCGGCTACCACGGCGCGGTCCG
>DAIOHA010000150.1:1451-3587 GCA_036744955.1 Thermoleophilaceae bacterium
GCCGGCGATGCGCCCATCCTTCATCACCTCTGCGCTCACTCGATCGCGCGCATGGGAACCTCGAAGGTTTCGCTCGCCTTCGACGGCGACTTCTCCGTTCGTCGAGCTCCGGCCTTAGCGACGCGGCGCCTCAGCCGCCCGCCAGCTCGCGAAGCTCGGCTACCACGGCGCGGTCCGCCTTCGCCGCGTCCTCCTCGGCCCATCGCCACGCGGGCGCGCCGAGCATCTCGGTGCGCCCTTCGGCGAGGTGATCCTGAAAGCGCGCGACGCGCAGCTCGAGCGCGGCCACCGCGGGGACGTCGCGAAGCTGCTCGCGCACGATGCCCACCTCGCCGTAGGCAGTGAACGCGAGCCCCTCAGCCAGCATGGCGAACGCGGCGCGCGGGTCCTCACGCAGACGGGCGAGGGTCTCGCGCCGGCGCGCGAGCCCGAACACGAGGCGGCGGTCGCTCGCGCGCGTGGCCGTCGAGATCGGGATCGCGTGCGGCCCCGAGGCGACGAGCAGCCCGACGGTACGCGGCTGCCACCGGGGCAACGGGCCTGCGTCGGGCGCTTCGTTCACCGCGTCGGAACGTCGCACGCGGCAATCATCGCGACGCCGGCCCGAGAACGAGAAAGGCGCCCCGCGGGGCGCCTCTCGCACGATCGGTGCCGCTTGCGGCTCAGGAGGTCCCGACCGGCCCCTCGGGGGCACCTGCGGGCGGGGCGCCGGCGGTGGTTGCGGCCGGCGTGCCGGCAGTCCCCGACGCGCCCGCTCCGCCGCCGGCCACGGGCGGCGTGCTCTGCGAGTTCGCCGTGGAGGCCGTCGTCGAGGCCGAGTACTCGAACTCCTCCTCGGCGCCGAACAGGAGGTCGAGCACCTTCTTGCGCAGGCCCTCGTTCAGCGCCACCGCCGCGATCCCGCCAACGAGCGCGAGCATGAGCACGCCCCCACGGCGCTTGGCCTTGCGCTTGGTCTTCGCGCCGCGCAGCGTGTCGGCCGCGTCGCGGAGCGAGCTCGCGGCGTCCTTGAGCTCGCGCTGGGTCTTCTTGTCGTCCATGATCGCGCCGGCGCCGCGGCCGTCGGCGATCCGCTCGTAGGCCTTGCGCGAGGACTCGAGCGCCGTGCGCAGGTTGTCGCGCAACTCGTCGTCCTCGACAAGCCGCTCGATGTAGGGGTTGTTGCGCACCGCCTGCCCGGCGGCCCATACCCCGGTGCCCGCCTTGGCGGCCTTCTTCTTTGCAGCCATCTGGCTTCTCCTCGAGTCCGCTTACGCCTGCCCTCGACAATACCCGGATCGGCGCGGCTGAGTCACCGCGCACGCCGGCGAGGACGCCACGGGGCTCGATCGGCGGGTCATCGGCGCTCGATCGGCTCGTCCTCGAGCCTGCGCCCCGCGCCTCGGGGTCGCTCGCGGGGCCCGCGCCGGCGGCGGCGCGCCGCTCGCGCGCGCGCGCGCGGGAAAGACTCGCCGTCCCCGCCCTCGAGGGCCACCCGCAGGACCTCGTCGACCGACTCGACGAAGCGCAGCTCGAGCTGCTCACGCAAGTGGGCGGGGATCTCCTCGACGTCGGGCTCGTTGAGCTTGGGTGCGACCACGGTCGCGATGCCCATCCGCTGGGCGGCGAGCGCCTTCTCCTTGAGGCCTCCGATCGGAAGGACCTGGCCGGTGAGCGTGACCTCGCCGGTCATCGCGACGTCGGAGCGCACGGGCCGGCCGGTGACGAGCGACACGAGCGCCGTGGCGATGGTCACGCCGGCGCTCGGACCGTCCTTGGGGATCGCGCCGGCGGGCACGTGCACGTGCACGTCGTGCGTGCGCCACCAGTCCTCGGGCGCCGAGTCGGTCCATTCGGCGGCGTGCGCCTTGACGTAGGAGAGCGCAGCCGAGGCCGACTCCTTCATGACGTCGCCGAGCTGACCGGTGATCTGGAGCCGCCCCTCGCCTGGATAGGCGGCGGCCTCCACGAACAGCACCTCGCCGCCGGTCGGGGTCCAGGCGAGACCGGTGGCCACGCCCGGATCGTCGGTGCGCCGGGCGGCCTCGGCGACGAAGCGGCGGCGCCCCAGCAGCTCGCCGACCGCCCGCGCGGTGATCGTCCGCTTGCGCGTGCGCGCGCCCTCGGCGTACTCGCGCGCGACCTTTCGGCACACCG
>DAIOHA010000151.1:0-3561 GCA_036744955.1 Thermoleophilaceae bacterium
CCCGTCGGGATCGCGGCGACGCGCACGGCGGCCCGCTCGTCGCCCATGCGCATGATCGAGCCCTTGCCGAAGTCGCGTTCGATCTGGGTGAGCGCACTGCCGAGGGCAGCCTCCCGCGCCTTGGCCGCCTTCTCCTGATCCTTGTCCATGCTCTCGCGCTCCTGCTCTGTCGTCGGTCGTCTCACGGTCTCGTGGCTGGGGTCAAGGTAGGGGGCGGATCGGACGTCACGGGCACGCTCGCGCCAAGGCTCTGCGACACGTATGTGATGGTGCACGAAAGCCGTCGCGCCGGGCCTTAGGTGCCGAGCTCGACGTGCGCGAGCGCCTCGTAGCGCGCGCCCGCGGGGCTCAGCTGCGAGCGGTAGATCGCGACGCGGTCGAATACGAGGTCCTCATCCTCGGCGAGCCCGAGGCCGGTGCGGAGGCCGAGGTCGCCGGCCGAGCGCCCCGCCCGCCGGCCGGCGGAGCGAATGCGCGCGAGCGTCATATGCGGCCAGAACGCCCGTCGCTCGGGTTGGTGGAGACCCGCCGGCTCGAGCGCGCGGCCGACCGCGGAGGCGATCTCGGCGGCTTCGCCGGCCGGGTCGAGCAGGTCGAGCGCGAGCAGGCGCGGTCGCCCGCGCGGCACCGGCACGACCTCCCCGGCGCGCAGTCGCGCGCGTGGCAGGTCGGCGACCGCCTCGAGCGCGGCGTCCTCGATCGTCGCGAGGTCCCCCGCGGGGCGGTGGCCAAGAAAGACGAGCGTCAGGTGGAGCGTCTCAGCGGGCGGCAGTCGCAGCTCTGAGCGACCGCCGAGCACCTCCTCCCGTTGAGCGGCGAGTGCTGCGCGCGCCGGCGCCGCCGGGTCGAGGGCGACGAAAAGCCGCAGCTCAGAGATCGGCGTCCTCGCCGAGCAGCAGCCGGCGCAGGAGGTGCATGCCGACCGTAGTCGAGCGGTCGCGCACGTCGGCGCGCTCGCCGGGGAGGTGCACGTCGCGGGCGAGCTCGGGCCCGTCGGCGAGCCGGGCCGAGAAGCAGACGTAGCCTACGGGCTTCTGCTCCGTCCCGCCCGCCGGGCCGGCCACGCCGGTGATGGCGAGCGCGGCGTCCGCGCCGAAGCGCTCGAGCACGCCCGCGCTCATGGCGCTCGCCACCTCGAGCGAGACCGCGCCGTGGCGCGCGATGAGACCCGGGTCAACGCCGAGCAGCCGGCTCTTGGCCTCGTTCGCGTAGGACACGACGGCGCCCGAGAAGAATGTCGACGCCCCGCCTGGTGCGGTCAGCCGGGCGGCCATCTCGCCGCCGCTGCACGACTCCCCCACCGCGACCGTTCGGCCCGACTCGATCAGGAGCGCGGCGACCTGTTCGTCGACGCTCGTCCCGTCGTCGGAGAAGAGCTGGCGCGCGTGGCGTTCACGCACGAGCTCGAGCAGCCCCTGCCACGCCGGATCCGCCGCCGGCTCGTAGCGGACGGCGACCTCGAGCTCGCCGCGCCGCAGGCAGGTTGTGATCTCGAGCGCGTCGAGGTCGTCGACTCGCTCCTCCCCCACGCGCAGCGTCTCGGCGATCTCCGACTCGGGGATGCCGAAGAGGCGCAGTATGCGCCGCCGGTAGGTGGTTCGCCCGACGATCGCCGCGCGGAACGGCTCACTGAGGGCCGCCTCGTCCCAAACCGCGTGCAGCTCGCGCGGTGGGCCGGGAAGGACGACGGCCGTCGGGCCCGCGCGCCCGTCGGCAGGCGGGACTACGAGGCCAGGCGCAGTGCCCGCGGGCCCCAGCACCGTCGCGCCGCGTGGGATCGTGGCCTGCTTGCGCGTCGAGGCCTCGATCGCCGCCGGGTCGAGCCCTCGCCAACGCCGCAGTAGCGGCTCGACGATCGCGGCGATGCGGCGCTCGAGCTCCTCGTCGAGCACGAGCTCGCGGCCGAGGTAGCGGCCGACCACCTCCGCGGTGAGGTCGTCGGCGGTCGGGCCGAGGCCGCCGCTCGTGACCACGAGGTCGACGCCCTCGCCCTCCATGAAGCGGAGCTGAGCCTCGAGGTCGTCCGGCCGATCGCCGCAGATCGTCGTGTGAGCAAGCTCGACGCCGAGCTCGACGAGCCGATCGGCGAGCCACGGCCCGTTGCGGTCGCGCACGCGCCCCGAGAGAACCTCGGTGCCCGTGATCACGATGCCGGCGCGCGCGCTCACCTCACGCCCGCGCTCGCTCGCGCCGGCTCAGGAGCACGGCCGCCCGCCGGGCGGCAACGGCCGCGGCCGCTTGCCGGGCGTGAAGGCGAACCCCACGGAGCTCGTGCCCGGGCCGAGTCGAACGCGCCTGCCGTTCGCCGTGACGCGCGCCGACGGTCGACCGAGGTTGAGACGCAGGCGCTTGCCGCCGAAGGTGCGCGCGGTGCTCAGGCTGCCCTCGTAGACGGGCGTCTGTCCCGGGCCGCGATCGACGCAGACGTACGTCGACTCGACGGGCACGACGCGCAGGGTGACGCGCTTCGGTGCCTTGCGCCGCTCGCGCGCGGCCGGGCGGCGCCGCTCGCGCGCGCTCTCGCCCCGACTCCGCTCCTCGGCCTGCTCGCCCCCGGCGTCCGGGTCTTGCCCATCGCCGCCGGTCAGGCCCAGCACGAGCAACAGCAGCAGCAGCGCCACAACCCCGCCGGCGACGATCAGGCCGGTGGGCGGTGGCCCGCGCTCGTAGCGGGGCGGCTCGCGACGGCTCGGGGGGCGGCCCGCGGCGAAGGTCGGCGGCGGCTCCTCCTCGGGGAGCGCTTCGTGACTCGCTCGATACTCCTCGACGAGCACGCGCGCGTCGAGGCCGAGGTGCTCGGCGTAGGTCTTGAGGAACGAGCGCACGAACGTGGGCCCGGGCAGCAGGTCGAACTCCTCGTTCTCGAGCGCACGCAAGTATTTGGC
Source organism: Thermoleophilaceae bacterium (assembly GCA_036744955.1). GTDB lineage: Bacteria > Actinomycetota > Thermoleophilia > Solirubrobacterales > Thermoleophilaceae > JACCUC01. The sequence goes on from DAIOHA010000151.1 coordinate 2,886, forward strand.
GCGGATCTTCGTCGCCGCCTCGACGTCGGCGACGTCGACCTGCTGGCGCATGCGCGCCTCGCGCAATGTCTCTCCGATCCTGGGCACGGCAGACATTCTGGCGCAAGGGCGCCAAAGTCCCCGGGCCGCTCCGCCGCGACCTACGCCGCGCGCTTCAGCAGGGTCGGTCCGCGAGGTCGGAGCTCTAGGCCCGCGTCTGAGCGCCCACGCCCGCCGGCTCGTCGAGCGCGGCGAGCACGCGCGGCACGTCGGCCTCCGAGATCAGGACCTGTCGGGCCTTCGAGCCCTCGTAGCCCGAGATCACGCCACGGCGCTCCATCATGTCGATGAGGCGCCCGGCGCGCGTGTAGCCGACGCGCAGGCGCCGCTGGAGCATCGAGGTCGAGGCAGAGCCGAGCTGGGCGACGGTGGCGATCGCCTCGCCGAGCAGCTCGTCGGCGTCGGGATCGAGGTCGTCGCCCGAGTCGCCCTCGTCCTCCGAGGCCACCTCCTCGAGCAGCTCCTCGTGCAGCTCCGGCTCGCCCTGGCGGCGCCAGTGGTCGGTAAGGCGCTCGATCTCCTCCTCGGAGATGAATGCGCCCTGGATGCGCGAGGGGCGCGACTCGGTCGCGGGGCGGAACAGCATGTCGCCCTGGCCGAGCAGCGACTCGGCCCCGTTCTGGTCGAGGATCACGCG
>DAIOHA010000152.1:0-3497 GCA_036744955.1 Thermoleophilaceae bacterium
TCGAAGATCATCGCGCTCGAGACCGTCGACAGCAGCCAGCGGATGACCGGGTCGCTCCAGGAGTCGAGGTAGAGATGGGTGTACTCCTCGAAGTCGGCGACCTCGTCTCCGGGTGGCTCGCTCGTGTTGCGGCGAGAGGCGATGAACTCGCGCGTGCCGAGCGAGACGTCGTCGGCGTAGACCTGGTCACCGAGCGACAGCAGCAGGTCGGGCCACGTCTCCTGCGGCTGCGTGCGCATCCTCAGGGCATACGCGTAGAGCGCGTCGAACTCGCGCGCGTGCGCGCTGTCGTCGCGGGCGAGCGTGTACGGGGGGCCGTGGGGACGCGCCGTGCGACACGATCCGAAGAGGAGCCGGTAGGGGCGGTCCCGATCGCTCGTGCGGATGGTGCTCGGCGGGTGCGGCCACTGAGGCGGCGGCCAGCGCCGCTCGCCGTCGAGGCTCACCTCGTACGGCGTCGTCGTGCCCGGCTCGAGCTCGCTGATCCGCACGAGCGCGAAGTGGTGGCCCTCGACCTCGAACGTCCGCTCGCGGTGGCCGAGCACCTCGACTTCGCACGCCGAGTCGGTCTCGACCCAGACCGTTGCCTCGCGCTCGCCGACGTAGCGCAGGAGCGGGCCGAGGACGAGCTCGCTCACGCCCGCGCCCGCCGCGTGGCGCGTCCCGCTCAGAGCGGCAGCTTGCCGCGCCCCTGGCGCCCCTTGGCCGCGCTCTTGTTCGTCGCCTTGCGCGACTTGCCGAACGACTTCGACCCGAGGCGGCCGAGCGGGCCAGGGGCCTTGCCGGCGCCGCGCTGGCCGACGCTCAGGGTCTTGTCGGCGCCGCGCTGCGGCCCGTGCGAGAGCCGGGGCACGAGAAAGGCGAGCAGCAGCAGGACGATGCAGACCCCGACGATGATGGCGACGACCATGTGACTCTCCTCCGCTTGAGCCGAGGGTCTTTCCCCGGCAGGGTGGCGGCAAGCTACCACCCGGGCAGGCGGTCGGCTGGGGTCGCGCGCTCGACCCCGTTCCCCTGCACTCCGTGGCGTGCGCGGCGGGTAGTGACGAAGGATGGTGGTGCGCGAACACGAGGATGGGCTCCTGGCTATCGGCCAGCCCTCCCACGCGTGGATCTCCGGTCAGCTCGCCCGAGCGTGGGGCAACGAGCGCTTCGGGTCGGTGTGGCCGTGGGAGGAGGTGTGCCTCGCGGCGGAGCAGCACGACGTCGGCATGGCCGAGTGGGACCTCGAGCCCGAGCTCGACCCCGACACGGGCGGCCCGCGCTCCTTCATGGCCATGCCGCTCGAGACCCACCTGACGCTGTGGACGCGGGCGCCGCACCGCCTCCGCGCGCAGAGCCGGCTCGCCGCGCTGCTCGTCTCGCTGCACGGGACCAGCCTGTACGAGCGGCGCGACCTCGAGGCGATGGACCCCGAGCGCGCCGAGGTTGCCCGCCGCTACCTCGCCGGCCAGCGCAGCCTCCAGGAGCGCTGGCTCGCCGAGCTGCGCGCCGACCCGGAGACGGCGGGGGCCGCGACGCCCGATCTCGTCAAGCGCAACCGCACGCTCGTATGGGCGTGGGACTCGCTCTCGCTGGCGCTCCTGCTCGACTGGGCGCCGCACGACACCGATCCTGTCCCGACCCGCGGCGAGGCGACCTCCCTCCGGCTCGCGGAGGCCGAGGGGGCGCCCCGACGCTTCACGCTCGACCCATGGCCGTTCGCACGCGAGCGTGTGGTCGTCCGCTGCGAGGGTCGCCGGCTCGACGAGCGCTTCGCCAATGAGGTCGCCATGCGCGCGGCGCTCGAGAGCGCGCCGTGGGTGACGCTCCGCTACGAGCTCGAGCCGGCGAGAGGGGGTCCGACCTGCCCGCCGTGAAGGTCAAGCTCGGAATCGAGGGCGCCCGCGGCCTGGTCGCCGCCGCGCGCCACCGCCCGCGAGCCCTCGTCGACCACGGAGCCCGAGACCGCCGAGCGGTCGCGCTCACCTTCGACGACGGTCCGGGGGCGCTCACCGCCGACCTGGTCGAGGTGCTCGCCGCGGCTGGGGCCCGCGCCACCTTCCACGTGCTCGGCTCGCGCGTCCGCGGGCGCGAGGAGCTGCTCGCACGCACCCTCGCCGGCGGTCACGAGCTCGGAAGCCACGCCGAGCGCCACGAGCGCCTCGCCGGGCGGCCGCTCGACGCCTACGCCCAGCTCCTGCGCACCAATCACGCCATCCGCGCGGCCGTCGGTGCGGTCCCGCGGACCTTTCGCGCGCCCTACGGGTCGGTCAGCGCGGGCGTCGTGCGCGCCGCGCGCCTCGCCGGCCTGACCACCGTGGGCTGGGACGTCGACCCGCGCGACTACGAGACGCCCGGTGCCGACGCGATCCACGCGCGCGTGGCCGCGGCCGTCAGACCCGGGTCGATCGTCCTTCTGCACGACGACCGCCGTGCGCTCGCACAGACCGTGACGGCGACCGAGCGGATACTGGCGACGCTCGCCGCGCGCGGACTGAGCGCGGTCACCGTGTCGGAGCTGCTCGGCCTCGGCGGCGGGGGCGGCGTCGCCGAGGCGCCCGCACCCGTCGGCGCCCGCGCTACGGTCGCCTCGTGGTGACGCCGCTCGCCCGTCTCGCTCTGGTGCTCGCGCTCGTCGTCGCGGGTGGTTGCAGCGGCGACGTGACCTCCCGGCCCCCCGCGAGCGGGGCCGGCGGGCCCACACCCGACGCGGACATCTCCATCGCCTTCGACGGCGGTGACGGAGACGCGCGCCGCGGCGGGGTGGTCTGTGCCTCGCGCCGAGACGAGGTGAAGGGCTTCCTGCGCCTCGAGCAGCCCGCCGACGCCTGTCGCCGTGTCGCGGAGCTCGGGCCGCTCCTCACCTCCCGGCCCCCGGGTGGTCGGCCGTGCACCCAGGTCTACGGCGGGCCGGAGCGCGCCCGCTTCTCCGGCCGCTTCGCCGGACGACGCGTCGACCGCCGCTTCTCGCGGACAGACGGCTGCGAAATCCGCGATTGGGAGCGCGTCCGCGCGCTGCTGCCCCAGCCGCGCTAGTCGGCCGATGGGTCTAGCCTCGGAGGCGGTGCGTGCGCCCGCCGCGCCGCGAGCGAGGAGGACGGAGATGGAAGGAACGAGGATCGAGAAGAGCGAGGACGAGTGGCGCGAGCAGCTCAGCCCGGCGCAGTACGAGGTGCTCCGGCGTGCGGGCACCGAGCCGCCGTTCAGCGGCGCGTACGTGTTCTCGAAGGAGAGCGGCACCTACCGTTGCGGGGCCTGCGGGGCCGACCTCTTCTCTTCGGAGGCGAAGTTCGACTCGGGCACGGGGTGGCCGAGCTTCACCGAGCCGGCTCACGCCGACGCGGTCGAGTTGCGCGAGGACCGCAGCCATGGCATGAGGCGGACGGAGGTCGTCTGTCGCCGCTGCGGCTCCCATCTCGGGCACGTGTTCGACGACGGCCCGAACCCGACGGGACAGCGCTGGTGCATCAACTCCCTCGCGCTCGACCTCGACGCGGAGGGGACGCCGCGCGAGG
>DAIOHA010000153.1:0-3495 GCA_036744955.1 Thermoleophilaceae bacterium
CACGCGCCCGCTCCCACAGGTGCGGGTCGTCGATCCGCCCCTGGTCGGCGAACAGCGAGTCGTGCATCTCCCAGAAACGGCCCTGGAGCGCTGCGGCCTCGGCCGCGTGCGCGAGCGCGCGGGCACGCGGATGCTTCGACGGCACCGGGAAGTGACGAAAGACGCGCCGCAGCGGCAGCTCGCCGAGCAGGGCGTCGGCCTGCGCGCAATACGGGCACTCGAAGTCGGCGTACTCAATCACGAGCGGCGCCTCGACCGGCCCGCGAACGTGGTCCTCCGGCCCCGGGTCGGGCGGTGCGGCGCTGCGCAGGTCGGACTTCAGGCTGGCGCGAGCTCCTCCAGCGCGTCGAAGATCAGGTTCGCGCCCGGGATCTCGAGCGGGCTCGGCGAGGTGTGGCTCCACCGGACGACGCCGTCCGGCCCGACGAGCACGAGTGCCCGCCGCGCGACGCCGTAGTCGTCGCTGTAGACGCCGAAGCGGCGCGCGACATCGCCCTTCGGGTGAAAGTCGGCGAGCAGGGGGATCGAGACGCCGAGCTGACGCCGAAAGGCCTTGTGGGCGAAGGCGGAGTCGACTGACACGCCGTACATCCGCACGCCGCGCTCCTCGAGCTCGGGCAGGATCTCCTGGTAGACGTTGAGCTGGTCCGTGCAGACCGGGGAGAAGTCATTCGGGTAGAAGACCAGCACCACCGACTCGCCGCGCAGCGATGCGAGCGAGACCTCGTTTCCGTCCTGGTCGGGGAGCGAGAAGCCGGGCGCGGGCGTGCCCGGCTCGATCATCGGCGCAGGCCGAGCTCGCCGATCAGCGTGCGGTAGCGATCGAGATCGCTGCCGCGGAGGTAGTTGAGAAGGCGCCGGCGCTGTCCGACGAGCATGAGCAGCCCGCGGCGCGAGTGGTGGTCCTTCTTGTGCTCGCGCAGATGCTCGGTCAGCCCGTTGATGCGCTCGGTCAGGAGCGCGACCTGGACCTCGGTCGAGCCGGTGTCGCGCTCGTCCTTGCCGAAGCGCTCGACGATCTCGCGCTTCCTGTCGACGGTCAGGCTCACGGCGGCGCAACGCTAGCAGCAGCACACAGTTCCCGAGCCCGCTCGACGTCGGCCCGCATCTGCTCGACGAGCGCCTCGGCGGAGGCGAAGCGTCGCTCCCCGCGCAGGCGCGCGAGAAAGGCGATGCGGACGGTCCGGCCGTACAGGTCGCCCTCGAAGTCGATCACGTGCGCCTCCACGAGCACCCCGCGTCCGGACTCGAAGGTCGGCCGCACGCCGACGTTGACAGCCGCGGGGCGACCGTCGAGCGTTGCCGCGTAGACGCCGTGGCCGGGGACGACGACGCGGTCGTCCGGCACGAGGTTCGCCGTCGGCATGCCGAGCTCGCGCCCGCGGCGGTCGCCGGCGACGACCTCGCCCTCGAGCGTGAACGGCGCGCCGAGCAGCCGCGCCGCCACGTCGACCTCGCCGGCGGCCACGAGCGCGCGGATGTGGCTCGAGGACACGGTTTCGCCCTCCGCCTCGACGAGCGAGACCACGCGCGTCTCGAACTCGGTGCGCGAGCGAAGGTAGTCGGCGTCGCCCTGGGCGCGCCGGCCGAAGCGGAAGTTCTCGCCCACGGAGACGTGCGTCGCCCCGAGCCGTTCGATCAGGACCGACTCGACGAACTCCTCGTGCGTGCGGCCCGCGAACTCGCGGTCGAAGGGGATCACCACGAGCTGCAGGACCCCGAGCGAGGCGATCAGGTCGCGCTTGATAGGGAAGGAGTCGAGCAGTTTGGGCATCGCCTCGGGGTGGACGACCTGAAGCGGGTGGGGGTCGAAGGTCAGCACGGTGTCGGACCCGCGGATGACCTCGCGGTGGCCGAGGTGGACGCCGTCGAAGGTGCCCACGGCGACCTGGCGCGGGCGGGGCTCGACCTCGAACAGCGGCGTGACCTTCATCCGGCGAAGACCACCACGGGCTTGAGCGCGTCCTCGCGCGGCTCGGCCACGGCCACGAGCTCGCCGGCGTGCGTGAGGCGGACGTGTCTAGGCGCGGCGGCCTCGCCGTCGGCCTCCTCCGCCGCTCCGGCGGGCGCGATCGCCAACCCGTGCGCCGCGCGCTCGGCCTCGGGAGCCTCGAGCGCGCGCTCGGGCAGGAAGTCGAGCGCCCGGGCGATCGGAACGATCGCCTCCGGGTCGGCGTCCGACAGCTCGAAGGGGCCGATAGCGGTGCGCTCGAGCCCTTCGCAGTAGGCGTCGCCGAGGTCGGCCACGAGCTGGCGCACGTAGGTGCCGGCAGAGCACTCGAGTTCGAGCTCGGCGACCTCGCCGTCGCGGCGCAGCAGCGACCACGAGTACACGGTCACCGGGCGCGCCGCCGGCTCGACCGCCTCGCCACGCCGCGTGCGGGCGTAGGCGCGCTCGCCGGCGATCCTAACCGCGGAGTGCGCCGGCGGGCGCTGAAGCAGCTCGCCCGTCGGGAGCTCGACCCGTTCGGGCACGCAACCGGTGCGCTCGAGCCGTCCGTCGCGATCGCCCGTGTCCGAGCGCCAGCCGAGCCGGGCGAGCACGCGGTAGCGCTTGGGCAGCGCCATCAGAAAGCGCTGGGCGCGCGTCGCCCGCCCGACGAGCACGAGCAGCAGGCCGGTCGCGAAGGGGTCGAGCGTGCCCGCGTGGCCGACCTTGACCTTCTCCCCCCCGGCCGCCTCGCGCAGGCGCCGGCGCACGCGTGCGACCACGTCGTGCGAGGTCACGTTGGGGGGCTTCGGGTAGAGGATCACGCCCGCGGGGGTCATCGCGGCGGCCGAGCCCGGTCCCGCGCGGCTAGAGCTGCTCTCCGACCTCGGCGCGCACGCGCTCGAGGAGTTCCCGCACGGGCAGCCCGGTGGTGAAGCCCGCCGCCTGTGTGTGGCCGCCGCCCCCGAAGCCACGCGCGATGCGCGAGACGTCGACGCGGCCGTCGACCGCGCGCAGGCTGACCTTCCGCTGGCCCGCGCGGTCCTCGCCGAGCAGCTCGCGCACGAGCACCGCCACCGCCGTGCCCTCGACCGAGCGCAGGTGGTCGACCACTCCCTCGGAGTCGTGCTCGTCCGAGCCCGTGTCGAGGTAGTCCTCGCGCGTCAGGTGGGTCACGGTCAGGACGCCGCCGTCGACGCGCTCGACGCGCGCGAGCGCGCGCGCCAGCAGCTCGAGGCGACGGAAGGGCAGGCTCTCGAATACCCGCCGGTTGACCTCGTGGGGCGAGGCGCCCGCCTCGATCAGCTCGGCCGCCATGCGGTGGGACTCGGCGCCCGTGTTCCGGTACATGAACCGCCCCGTGTCGGTCACGAGCCCCACGTAGAGAGCCTCGGCTAGCGGTGGGGTGAGCTCGGCGCCGAGCTCCTTGGTGAGCCGCCACACGAGCTCCGCGGTCGACGACGCGCTCGAGTCGACGTAGTTGACCTCGCCGAAGCGCGTGTTGTCGTGGTGGTGGTCGATGTTGACGATGCGCACGTCCTCCGAGCGGAGGAAGTCGACCGGCA
>DAIOHA010000154.1:0-3467 GCA_036744955.1 Thermoleophilaceae bacterium
TTCGCGCTCCGGTTCGACTCGGGCATCCCCGCCCGCTACGAGGCGCTGCTCGTGAGCACGATCTCGTTCGTGGCCGTGGGCAAGGTCGTGGTCTTCGCGCTCCTCGGCCTGTACCACAAGGTGTGGCGCTTCGTCGACCAGCGCGATCTGGAGGCGATCGTGCGCGCGGTCGTCGTTGCGAGCCTGCTGCTCGTCGGCCTGCTGTTCCTGCTCGCCCCGGGCGACGCCGACCCGCCGCGCGGGGTCCTCGCACTCGACTTCCTGCTCACCCTCGCCGGCATCGCCGGGGCGCGCCTGCTCGTGCGAGCGTTCGCTGAGCACCGCCCGCGGTGGGCGCTCGCGCCGCGCGACGCCCGCGAGGTCCTGATCATCGGGGCGGGCAACGGCGGTCAGTCGGTCGCGTTCGAGCTGCGCCGCAACCCGCAGCTGCGGACGCAGCCGATCGGCTTCGTCGACGACGACCCCCGCAAGCGGGGGATGCGGGTGGCCGGGCTCAAGGTGCTCGGGACCACGGACGAGCTGCCGCGCATCCTCGACGACGCCGAGCCGCACGAGGTGATCATCGCGATCCCCTCCGCGCCGGGGACGCTGCGGCAGAAGGTGGTCACGGCGTGCCGCCCGCGCGAGATCCCCGTGCGCACGCTTCCCACCGTCTTCGAGCTGCTCTCGGGCGGCACGGACCTCTTCCGGCAGGTTCGCGACGTGCGCGTCGAGGACGTGCTCGGCCGCGACCCGGTCCGCGCGGAGCTCGATCGGGTCGGCGCCTATCTCTCCGGAGAGGTCGTACTCGTGACGGGCGCCGGTGGATCGATCGGCGCGGAGCTCTGCCGGCAGATCGCGCGCGTGGGACCGAAGCGGCTCGTGCTCGTGGAGACCGCCGAGGGCGCTCTGTTCGAGATCCGTCGCGAGCTCGGCGACGAGCGCCACTTCGACCGCGCGGTGGCGGTGCTCGCCGACTGCCGCGACGCAACCCGCATGCGCGAGGTGTTCGCCGAGCACCGCCCGGCGGTCGTCTTCCACGCCGCCGCCTACAAGCACGTGCCGCTCATGGAGCAGAACCCCGTCGAGGCGGTGCGCAACAACGCCGTCGCCACGCGCATCGTCGCGGCCGCGGCGGGCGAGTCGCTCGTCGAGCGCTTTGTGCTCGTGTCGACCGACAAGGCGGTGCAGCCCGAGACGGTGATGGGCGCCTCCAAGGCGCTAGCCGAGTGGGCGGTCGAGTCGGCCCAGCACCGCTTCCCGGGCACGCGCTTCGCCACCGTGCGCTTCGGCAACGTCCTCGGCTCCTCGGGCTCGGTCGTGCCGATCTTCCGGCGCCAGATCGCCGCCGGCGGTCCGGTGACCGTCACCGACCCGGAGATGACCCGCTACTTCATGACGATCCCCGAGGCGGTGCAGCTCATCATCCGCTCAGGTGACCTCGGGCGGGGCGGCGAGGTGTTCGTGCTTGAGATGGGCGAGCCGGTGAAAATCGTCGACCTGGCACGGAACATGATCCGCCTCTCGGGTCGCGAGCCCGACGAGGACATCGCGATCGAGGTGATCGGCCGCCGGCCCGGCGAGAAGCTCCACGAGGAGCTGTTCAACGCGGACGAGCGGCCGCTGCCGACGGCGGCCGAGAAGATCCTCGCGGCGGAGCGCCCGTCGATCGACCACGGGTGGGTCGAGAACGCGTTCGCCCGCGTCGAGAGCGTCGTTTATGGCGGCGACCCGAGCGCCCTCACCGATGCCGTGGCGGCGCTCGCCGTCGAGCGCGCCGAGCTCGGCGCGGGCCGGGCGGCCGAGCCCACCTTGGCGCCGAGCGAGGGCGAGGGCGCCCCGCTCGCCGCCCACCCGGCGCGCGGCCCGGGTGACGGGTTCACCCCTGGTTAAGGTAGAAGTCGCATGGAGCTCGTGCAGGTGATCGGGGCGTTCGCGGGTCTAGCGGCGTTCCTCGGACTGGCCGCGATGAGCGCTCTCCTCTTCTCCCAGGCGCGCGAGATCAGGCGCCTGCGCGAGTGGGCGGGGCGGGCCCCCGACCGACCTCCGGCCCATGCTCCCGGCGGAGGCGCCGGACCGCGTCGCGGCGACGGGGACGCAGCGCGCGCGCCCGGCGCGACCGCGCCCGGACGCGGCGACTCCTCTCCGCAGGGCGGACCCGAGTCGGGCCGATCCGTGCCGCTGCGGGGACGCGAGCCGGTGGGCGCCGTTTCGCCCGGCGGCTCGCAGGCGGCGGCCCCCGCCGCCGCACCGGCTCCGGCCGCGCACCCGGCGAGCGAGGCGGAGGCCGGGCGCCCGGCGAGCCCGGTTCGCGCCGCAGGCGCCCGGCCTGGGCCGAGGGCGGTGCCCGCTCCGGCGCCCGGTGCTCGAGGCGAGCGCTCGGCGAACCTCCTCTACGTATCGCTCGTCGTCGTCGGCGCGCTGATCGTGCTCGGCGCCGGGGCGTTCGCGATCGGCCTGGTCGGCGGGCGCGACGCGCCGACGACGGGCGAGCGGCCCGAGCTCGGCACGAGGTCGACGGCGGAGGGCTCGACTCGAGCGGACGCACCTTCTTCGGTGACCTTCTCGGTGCTCAACGGGACCAACGTCGACGGGCTCGGCAAGCAGATCGCCGACAAGCTCGAGGCCGCCGGGTACGTGCGTGGCAACGTGACGAACGCGAGCGAGCAGCGAGCCGAGTCGGCCATCCTCTACGCCCAAGGGGCGCGCGAGGAGGCCCTCGCCGTCGGGCGCAAGGTCAGCGTCGGTCAGGTGCGCCCGATCGACGCCGGAAGCCAGGCGCTCGCCGGCGACGCGACCGTCGTCGTCACCGCGGGGTTCGACAAGGTCAGATAGCGGGACGGCCCCGCTTCGCCCGCGCCCGTTGGTCGGCGCCGGGGAGGGCCGCCCAGCCGATGAGCGTTGTCCGAGACCCTCGACGAGTCCCCTCGACCGGCGGCGGGCGCGCCCGACGAGGTGCCGCTCGAGGCGGGCCGCTCCCGGCGGGGCGCGCGAGGCGGCTCCGGCGACGCCAGTGCGCGTGGAGGACGAGGCGCACCTCGCCCGCAGCGGCGGCACGAGCGGGCGGCGCTGCTCCTGACCGTCGTGGTCGTGCTCGCCGCCGGCGCCGCCTTCCTGCGTGCGCAGGCGCTCAAGCTCGAGCCCTCGCCGCTCAAGCAACCTCGCGTCGAGCGCGCGTTCGCGCCCCGCTGCGGCTGCCGCGACGGGCGTGAGGCGGACCTGACCTTCTCGCTTCGCCGCCCGAGCCCGCTGCACGTCGAGGTGATAGACGCAGGCGATCGCGTCGTGCGCACGATCGCCGACGGCCGCAAGCTCGGGCGCGGACCTCATCGGCTGAGCTGGGACGGGCGCAACGCCACCGGCGGCCTCGCGCCCGACGGTCCCTACCGCTGGCGGCTGCGGATCGCCCGCGGGCGGACGATGCTCCTGCCCGCGCCGGTCCGCCTCGACACGCGGCCGCCGCAGGTCGAGCTCTTGTCGGTCGCGCC
>DAIOHA010000155.1:0-3458 GCA_036744955.1 Thermoleophilaceae bacterium
AGCGCGAGCCGCGGCGGGCGAGCGGGTAGAGGCGCGGGACCGTCTCGACGTTGTGATTGAAGACGTCCGGGCGCTCGGCGATGACGCGCGCGAGCGGCATCTCCTGGCCGCGGAAGTCGGGCGTCAGCACCTCGACCTTGGTGCCGGGCGAGAGCTTTCGGATCGAGCGGATCGTGCCGACGAAGGCGCGCGAGCCGAGGTCGGGCAGGTCGTCGCGGTCGACGCTTGTGACCACGGCGTGGCGCAAGCCCATGCGTTTGACCGACTGCGCCACGCGCAGCGGCTCGAGCGGGTCGTTGTGCGTCGGCTTGCCGGTCTGAACGTTGCAGAACCCGCAGCGGCGGGTGCACGTGTCGCCGAGGATCATGAAGGTGGCGGTGCCCTGGCCCCAGCACTCGCCGATGTTGGGGCAGGCGGCCTCCTCGCAGACCGTGTTGAGGCCCTCGCCGTCGACCATCCGCTTGAGCTCGCGAAAGCGCGGACCGCCGGGCGCCGGGACCTTGAACCACGGCGGCTTGCGCTCGCGGAACGGGCGGACCTCGCCCATGTCGAGCACGCGCGCTCCGCCGGGGTGGGAGCGCGAGCGGGTGGGCGCGCCGGCGGGCGGCTTCACGTTCGCCGGAGGCGGGGCGCTCGGCGTGCTCATGCCGGGATCGACTCCAGTCGGTGGTCGCTGGGCGCTCGCACGGTCTCGGGCGCCGGCTTGGTCCGCTCGAGCAGTCGCGCAAGCGAGACGATTCGCTGCCTGCGTCCGAGCTCCTCGGCGAGCCGCCACGCCACGCGGCGGCGGAAGCAGCGCATGCCTCCCGCTCGGCCGGTCTCGCGGCAGAGCGAGGTCATGCGGACGCCCTCGATCCCGCACGGCACGACCCACTCGAAGGGCTGGAGGTCGCAGTCGACGTTGACCGCGAACCCGTGCGTGGTGACCCCGCGTTGCACGTGCACGCCGATCGACCCGATCTTGCGGTCGCCGACCCAAACGCCGGTCAGCCCCTCGCGCACCTCCGCGTGCACGCCCTCGTCGACGAGCGCGGCGATGAGCGCGCGCTCGAGCGCGCGCACGTACTCGAGCACGTCGCGTGTGGCTACGATCGGGTAGCCGACGAGCTGGCCCGGTCCGTGGTAGGTGACCCGGCCGCCTCGGTCGCTGGCGGCGACCTCGATGCCCTGGGCTAGGTACCAGGCCTCGCCCATGGGCAGGTCGCCCGCGCCGGTGCGGTGGCCCTTCGTGTACACGGGCGGGTGCTCGAGCAGCAGGAGGACGTCGGGGATGGCGTGGACCTGGCGCGCCGCGCGCAGGCGCGCCTGCAGATCGGTCGCCTCGGCGTACGGGACGCGGCCGGCGTAGGCGGCCCACAGCTCGCGGCGCGAACGGCCGTCCTCGCCGGCGGAGGGGTGAGAACGGCGCGGCGCGGACGTGCTCGTCATCGGTCGAGGAAGATGCTACCGCCCCGGCTACGCTCGCCCGATGGGCTCCGAGTTGCGGCTCCGGGCCACGCGCCTGCGCTGGCGCTTGCGCGGCGGCCTGACGTGGCCGGCATTCGCGCTCGCCACCGTGGCCGACGGGATCCTGCTCCACGTCCTGCCGCCGCTCTCCTCGGGCGTCGAGGTCATCCCGGGGCTCATCATCGCCTCGTTCGTGAACCTGTTCCTCGTCGGAGCGGTCGCCCCGTGGCTCGCGCGTCGGCTCGCGGCGCGGGAGGCCGCGAGCGGCGGTCTGTCGGCGACGGGCAGCGCGGTGGCCGCGTCGCCGAACGGGTCGGGCACCGCGAGCGCGGGGGCGCCCCCGTACGAGGTCCTGCTCGACCGCGCGGCGACGGGGGTCCTGGTCGCCGGCACGCTCGGGCTGCTTGCCGCCGGCTTTGGCTCGCGTCCCCTCGTGGTGTCCGAGACGGAGGCCACGGAGATCAACGCGCGTACGGTCCGCTCGTACGTGCTCGGTCACGGCGACACGCAGCAGCGCGCGAACGTCGACGCGGCGAACACCCTCCGCATCGCCGAGGGGTACTTTCGCACCTGCATCCCGAGCGCCGACCGCCGGACCGGTTGGTGCGTGTTCGTCGACACCAACCGCCGCCCGCCCGAGGTGCGCGAGGACTCGAGCCCGACGCCGAACGAGGAGTACATCGGTCGGGGCGCGCAGTAACGCGCTCGCGGAGGCGGCAAGGGCGGCCCGTTAAGGTGCGCCGGCCGATGAGCACGTACGAGCGCCTCGCCGACCTCCCGCTCGAGATCGAGTCCTACTCGCTCGAGGGCCTCGAGCGGGACGTGTCGAGCGACTTCACGCGTCTGACCACCACTATCCGGTTGCGTGGCGGGGGCGCCGAGGGGGTCGGCGAGGACGTGACCTACGACTCGCTCGACCACGTCGCCCTCCAGGACGCCGGGCCGACGCTTCCGCTCGCGGGGCGCTACACGATCGAGTCGTTCTCGCGCCGCCTCGAGGAGCTCGAGCTGTGGCCCTCGCCGCCCGTGCGCGAGCCCTCGCGTGACTATCGCCGCTGGGCCTTCGAGAGTGCGGCGCTCGACCTCGCGCTCGAGCAGGCCGGCCGCTCGCTCGCCGATGTCCTCGACCGCGAACCGCGCCCGGTCACCTTCGTCGTCTCGCTGCGACTCGGCGACCCGCCGACGACCGACCCGCTCAGGCGTCGCCTCGACCGCTATCCCGCCCTGCGCTTCAAGCTCGACCCGACGAGCGACTGGAGCGACGAGCTGATCGCCGAGGTGGCGACCACCGGCGCCGTCGACTCCGTCGACTTCAAGGGCGCGTACGAGGGGACGATCGTCGACCAGCCCGCCGACCCGCGCCTCTACCGCGCGGTGGTCGAAGCCTTTGCGGACGCGTGGATCGAGGACCCCAAGCTGCGGGCCGAGACCGACGAGATCCTCCGCGACCACCGCGACCGGATCACCTGGGACGCCATCATCCACTCCGTCGAGGACATCGACGCGCTGCCGTTCCCGCCGCGGATGGTGAACCTCAAGCCGTCGCGCTTCGGCTCGCTGCGCGCGCTGTGCGCTGCCTACGACCTATGCGCGGAGCGGGGAATCGGCGCCTACGGCGGGGGCCAGTTCGAGCTCGGTCCCGGCCGCGGCCAAATCCAGTACCTCGCCTCGCTCTTTCATCCCGACACGCCCAACGACGTCGCGCCGGGCGGGTACAACGACCCCGATCCCGCGCCGGGCCTTCCTGACAGCCCGCTTGCGCCCCAGCCCGCGAGGACCGGCTTCCGCTGGGGCGAGTGGGCGTAGGTCGGCGTCACGCAAGGATCCGTCCACGTGGCGGGCGCCTCTGGCGGCGCATGAGAAGGCTACAACTGCGGTCGATGAGGCGACGGAGGCGACTCGACCGCCCCGCGCGCAGGCTGAGCGTCTCGATCGACGCCCTTCCGCGCGCGACGAAGCTCGCCATGCTCGAGGGCATTTGCGAGACGCCGATCTTCGTCGGGGCCTACACC
>DAIOHA010000156.1:0-1256 GCA_036744955.1 Thermoleophilaceae bacterium
CGTCGAGCTCGTCGGGGTACAGGCCGCGGACGTCGTAGGCCTTGAAGATCCCGGGGTCGACACCGCTCACGCGGCCGCCTCCGCGAAGCGCTCGCGCAGCTCGGCCCACGACTCCTCGAGCGCCTGGGGCAGGACGCGCGTCCCCCCGACCACGGGCATGAAGTTGTTGTCGCCGCCCCAGCGCGGGACGACGTGCAGATGGACGTGGTCCTCGAAGGCCGCTCCGGCGATCTTGCCCTGGTTGATCCCGAGGTTGAATCCCTCCGGCCCGTAGTTCGCCCGCAGCGCCGCGAGCGAGTGCTGGGCGAGCGTCATCAGCTCGGTGAGCGCCGGCGCCTCGAGCTCCTCGATCGACGAGACGTGCGTGTACGGCGACACCATCACGTGTCCGCTCGCGTACGGGTAGGCGTTGAGCATCACGAAGCAGCGCTCGCTGCGGTGGACGACGTGGTGGCGCTCGTCGTCCTCCTCCGCGTCGGCGGCGCGACAAAAGATGCACTCCTCAGGGCTCGGCCCGCGGATGTAGCTGAGCCGCCACGGGGCCCACATGCGCTCCTCGGACACCGGCGGGACTCTAGAGCAGCCCAGGGGCCGCCCCGAGGGCGCGCCTACGCTTATCGGCGACGCCCTCCGCGCCTCCCGTGACCGCCCCGAGCTCCCACCCCGACGCGCCCGCGCCGACCGCGGCGCCGCCGCGTCCGCTGCCCACGCCGCTCGCCGGCGGCCTTGTCTTCTTCGCGGCCGCCGCCGTCCTCGTGCTCGAGATTCTCGCCGGACGCATCCTCGCGCCGTACGTGGGGGTCACGCTCGAGACCTACTCCGCGATCATCGGCGTGGTCCTCGCGGGAATCGCGTCCGGGACGTGGGCGGGCGGCTGGTTCGCCGACCGCGTCGACCCGCGCGCGATGCTCGGGCCGGTTCTCGTGGGCGGCGGCCTGCTGGCGATCGCCACCCTTCCGCTCGTCCGCGGCCTCGCTGGCCTCGCGATCGCAAGTCCCGGCGCGGGCAGCGCCGTCCTCCTCCTCGCGCTGTTCGGTTTCTTCCCGCCCGCGGCGGTCCTCAGCGCGGTAACGCCCACCGTCGTCAAGCTGCAGCTCGCGAGCCTGGGGGAGACGGGGTCGGTGGTGGGGCGGCTGTCGGCGCTGGGCACCGCGGGGGCGCTCGTCGGCACCTTCGCCACCGGCTTCGTGCTCGTCGCCGACTTCGCAACCACGCCGATCGTGCTCGTCCTCGGCGGCGTGCTGGTCGCGGCGGGG
>DAIOHA010000156.1:1266-3385 GCA_036744955.1 Thermoleophilaceae bacterium
GTGCTCGCCGTCGTCCTGCGCGGGGATCGGGCGCGCACCGCCGGTAGCGCGAGCGGCGGCCTCGCCGCCGTGCTCGCCCTGCTCACGGTGGCAGCCGGGGCGTTGGCGGTGGGGGACCGCTGCGAGCTCGAGACGGGCTACCACTGCGCGCGCGTCGACCGCGACCCCGCGCGCCCGACCGGTCGCCTGCTTCTGCTCGACACGCTCCGCCACTCCTACGTCGACGTCGCCGACCCGACCCACCTCGAGTTCGACTACACGCGCACGATCGGCGACGCGATCGACGCCTTCCACCGTCCGCGCGCGCCCGTGAGCGCACTCCACGTCGGGGGCGGCGGCTTCACGCTGCCGCGCTACCTCGCGGCCACGCGCCCGGGCTCGCGCAGCCTCGTGCTCGAGCTCGACGCGGCGCTGCCCGACCTCGCGCGCGCGCGCCTCGGCCTGCGGCCCGACCGTTCGCTACGCGTTCGCAGTGGCGACGCGCGCATCGGGCTGCGCGAGCAGCCGGAGCGGGCCTACGGCCTCGTGGTCGGCGACGCGTTCGGCGGCGTGGCCGTGCCCTGGCACCTGACCACGCTCGAGGTCGTCCGCGACGTGCGGCGCACGCTGCGGCCCGACGGCCTCTACGCGCTCAACCTCATCGACTGGCCGCCGTCCGACTTCGCGCGCGCGGAGACACGCACGCTCCTGCGCGGCTTCCGCCACGTCGCCCTCGTCGCGCCGCGGTCGCACGTGACGGGCGCCGACGGCGGAAACTTCATCCTGCTCGCCTCGCAGGCGCCACTGCCGCTGGAGAGGGTCCGCGCGCGCATCGCCGCACGCGAGGGAGTCGAGGTGATCACCACCGGATCGGCGCTGAGGCGCTTCGCCGGGCGAGCGCCGATCCTCCGTGACGAGTACGCGCCCGTCGACCAGCTGCTCACGCCGACTCCGACCGACTGACACGGCGCGACGCACGCATCGCGTCTGCCGGCGTCTAGAGCCAGCCGCGGTGACGGAAGTAGCCGACCATCCCAACCAGCACGCTGATCATGACCCCGAGGACCACCCAGAAGCTCGCCGATGGGCCGGCCTCTGGAGCCCCACCGCCCGGCAGCCCCACGTTCATCCCGAAGACGCTCGCGATCAGCGTGAGCGGGAGGACGATGACGCTGATGGCCGTCAAGACGCGCAAGATGTCGTTGACGTGGTGCGAGATCACCGACTCGTTCGTGTCCTCGAGCGCCTCGACGACCTCCTTGTAGTTCTCGAGCATGTCCCAGATGCGCTCGCTCGCGTCCTGGATGTCGTCGAAGTAGATCTCGAGGTCGCCGGTCAGGTAGCGAGCCTTCGAGCGCTCGAGGTCGGGCAGTACCGACCGCTGCGGTCGGATGACCTTGCGGAAGTTGATGATCTCCTGCTTCACGTTCGAGATGTCGCGCACGACCTCCTCGGAGCGGCCGGCGAAGATCTCGCCCTCGAGGTCGTCGAGCTTGTGGCCGATCTTGCGCAGCATCGGGAAGCAGTAGTCGAAGGCGTCGTCGACGATCCGGTACAGCAGGTAGCCCGAGCCGCGTGAGAGCAGCTGCTCGCGCATGTCCTCGGACACGCGGCAGCGCTCGAACAGGTACTCGACCGGCTGAAGCGGCGCGTTGGGGATCGTGATGAGGAAGTCGGGGCCGACGAAGACGTCGAGTTCGGCGCCGTTCAGGCGCCCGACCTGCTTGTCGAACACCGGAAAGTGGAGGACGATGAACAGGTAGTCGTCGTACTCGTCGATCTTCGGCCGCTGGTTGCGCGAGCGCACGTCCTCGTGCGCCAGCGGGTGGAAGTCGAAGTGCTCCTCGAGCCACGCAAGGTCGACCGAGCCCGGCCGCTCGATGTTGATCCAACGCAGATCGCCGAGCGCGACCTGCTCGACGCGCGGCTCAGCCGGCGCGGGCGCGCGACCGTCCCCGGGCGCGCGCGGAGCCCGCCTGAGACGAGGCTTGGGCAGGTTTGGCATGACGTCTCGACGGATCCTCGGTCACGGTCCGCAGAGTCTACCCGCGCGCACGGCGCCGCCCGCCGAGGGGTTTCCAGCCGTCGGGGATCGGCTATTATGCGGCTCACATAGCCGTACGCATCGAGAGGGGCGGAG
>DAIOHA010000157.1:0-3367 GCA_036744955.1 Thermoleophilaceae bacterium
ACGGGTGGCGCTCGACCTCGCCGAGGCGGGCGCCGACGTGACCGCGCTCGACTCGGACCCCGCCCTCATCGCCGCGTGCGCTTACCGGGCGCGCGAGCGTGGGCTGAGGGTCGAGGCGGTGTGCGCCGACGCGCGCTCCTTCGCGCTTGAGCGCCGGTTCGCACTCGTGCTCGCGCCGATGCAGGTTGTCCAGCTGCTCGAGGGCCCGGTCGGTCGCGACGCGATGCTCGAGCGCGTGCTCACCCACCTTCGCCCCGGCGGGCTGTTCGCGCCCGCCCTCGCTGATCCCTTCGCGGGGCTCGAGGCCGCCGACTCGCTTCCCCCCCTCCCCGACTTCGGAGAGTCCGACGGCTGGGCGCTCGCGAGCACGCCGGTGCGTGTGCGAGAAGAGCCTGCGGGCGCGGATCGCGAGCGCCTCGTTGCCATCGACCGCGTCCGCCGCGCGGACTCGGCGGACGGTGAGTCGGTCGAGTCGGCGGCGACCGTGTGCCTCTCGGTCTTCCCGCCCGACGAGCTCGCCACGGCCGCGGTGGCACGCGGCTTCCGCCGCCTCCCCGACCGCACCGCGCCCGAGACTGACGCCTATGTCGGCTCGACGGTGCTCATGCTCGACGCGCCGCCCGCATGACGCCGCCGCTGCGCGTGTGCGCGCTCTATCCGGACCTCATGAACATCTACGCCGACCGCGGCAACATCCAGGTGCTGCGGGCGCGCTGCGCATGGCGGGGCCTCGGGTTCGAGCTGAACGGGAGCACGCTCGGCGACGACCTCGACGCGCGCGCGCACGACCTCTTCTACATCGGCGGCGGCCAGGACCGCGACCAGATCGCCGTCGCCGAGGACATGGTCGCCACAAAGCGCGATGCGCTGCACGCGGCCGCCGAGCGGGGCGCCGTCGTGCTCGCGGTCTGCGGCGGCTACCAGCTCCTCGGACGTTCCTACCAGCTCGGCGAGCGCGCCGTGCCGGGGATCGGCCTCGTGGGACTCGAGACCGTGCGTGAGCAGGGGCCGCGGCTGATCGGCAACTGCGCGATCGAGGCCGACCTCGGCGGAGGGCTGGAGACGATCGCGGGCTTCGAGAACCACGGCGGGCGCACCTACCTCGACGCCGGCGAGCGGCCGCTCGGGCGCGTCCTCTCCGGGCACGGCAACAACGGCCGCGACGGCCTCGAAGGCGTGCGGCGCGACAACGTCTTCGGGACCTACCTACACGGCCCGCTCCTGCCGAAGAACGCGTGGCTCGCCGACCGGCTGATCGAGCTGGCACTCGGGACAGAGCTCGAGCCGCTCGAAGACGAGCTCGAGCGGGCCGCGCACCTGAGCGCGCGGCGCGCCGCCGGCGTCTGAGGAACGCCTCAGCGTCCGGTCGACCCGAACCCTCCTCCCCCGCGCGGCGTCTCCTCTAGCGACGGCAGCTCGCGCAGCTCAGGCGCGGCGTGGGCTACCAGCACGAGCTGCGCCACGCGGTCGCCGGCCGCAATCTCGAACGGTTCGCAGCGGTCGGTGTTGAGCAGCAGCACGCGGACCTCGCCGCGATAGCCCGAGTCGATCAGCCCGGGCGAGTTGACCAGCGCGATCCCGTGTCGGAGCGCGAGCCCCGAGCGCGGCAGCACGAGCCCGGCGAGCCCTTCGGGAATGGCGAGGGCGAGCCCCGTGCCCACGCTGGCGCGCTCGCCCGGATCGACGCGCGCGCTCTCGGCGGCGTGGAGGTCGAAGCCCGCGTCGCCCGGGTGCGCCGGGAAGGGTGCGACCGCCTCATCGCGCAGCCGCGTGAAGCGGAGGATCACTCGGGCGCGGCGCCGTCCGCCTCGGGCCCCGGACCGCGACTCACCTGCTCGCCTTCTCCTCCGCGTGCGCCGGCGACCGCGAAGCGCTCGAAGCGCGGCGCCGCGCCCTCGGGCACACGTGCGCGTACGTGCGTGCCGTCCGGCGTGTCCTCGCGCTCGATCTCGCCCGCGAGCTCGTGAAGCTCGGCGAGCCGGCCGCCCTCGCCGAAGGGCACGAGCAGCTCCATCGGGCGCATGGCGCTGAGGAAGCGTGCCTCGATCGCCGCGCGCAAGTCGTCGAGTCCCTCCCCCGTGGCGGCGGACACCTGCGTGGCGTCGGGATGGCGAAAGCGGAGCTCGCGACGGCGCTCGGGCTCGAGCACGTCGACCTTGTTGAGGGCGAGGAGCTGCGGACGCTCGCCCGCGCCGATGTCGGCGAGCGTGCTCTGGACGGCGCCGATCATCTCCTCCATCTCCTCGTGCGGCGCTGCGGCGTCGACGACGTGAACGACCAGGTCCGCGCGCAGCGTCTCCTCGAGCGTCGCCCCGAACGCCTCGACGAGCTGGTGGGGCAGCTTGCGGATGAAGCCGACCGTGTCGGTGAGCAGGTAAGGGCGCCCGGTGATCTCGAATGCGCGCGTCGTCGGGTCGAGCGTGTGAAAGAGCCGGTCGCGGACGCCGGCGCTCGCGCCGGTCAGAGCGTTGAGGAGGGTCGACTTGCCCGCGTTCGTGTACCCCGCGAGCGCGACCGTCGGCAGATGGGCACGCTCGCGCTCGCGGCGCATGGTGGCGCGGGTGGCGCGCGTGTGCTCGAGCCGGCGGCGCAGCGCGGCAATGCGGTCGCGCGCGAGCCGGCGGTCGGTCTCGATCTGGGTCTCACCGGGGCCACGTGTGCCGATGCCGCCGTCCATGCGTCCGGCACCGAGGCGCTCGAGGTGGGTCCACAGCCCCCGCATGCGGGCGAGGTTGTACTCGAGCTGGGCGAGCTCGACCTGGAGCTTGCCCTCGGCGGAGCCGGCGTGGTCGGCGAAGATGTCGAGGATGATCGCCGTGCGGTCGATCACCGGAAGCCCGGTCTCGGCCTCGAGGTTGCGCTCCTGACGGGGGGCCAGCTCGTCGTCGCAGGCGATCAGGTTGGCGCCCGAGGCGGCGATGGCCCCCTTGAGCTCGCCGAGCTTGCCCCGGCCGAGGTAGCGGTCGGGGTCGGGCTGGGGGCGGCGCTGGATCAGTTCCCCGGCCACCGCCACGCCGGCCGTGCGCAGGAGCTCGCGTAGTTCGGAGATGTCCGGCTCGTGCGGGCCGGCGGCGATCAGCAGGGCGCGCTGGCGCGCGCGCGGGTTGTGGATGCCCTCGCCGTAGCGCGTCCCGTCGCGGCGGCCGCCTCGCCCGTTCTCCATCCGCATCCAGTGTACGGCCGCGGTCGCAGGCGGCGCCCGCGGCGGTCGGGCGGGCTACCTTCTCGCGCGTGGCCGGCTCCCGCCCCCACGTCGAGGTCTCGTCCGATCCCAGACGTCTCGACCGCGAGCTCGTCCACCGCTTCCTGTCGCGCGAGTCGTACTGGGCGATCGGCGTCTCGCGCGAGGACGTCGACCGAGCGATCG
>DAIOHA010000158.1:0-3357 GCA_036744955.1 Thermoleophilaceae bacterium
GTCGACATAGAGGTCGGCCGGGGTCTGATGAGGACCTCGCGCAGGCCGCCCTGATGGTCCCGCGACCATGAGCGGCACGGACGCTAGGTAGCGCAGGCCGACGCGTGGCAGACGAGCGTAACGAGACCACCACGGCTGCGATCAGGAACGGATACTTCTTCCTCTTAGTCGGTCGCGGCGCGGGGAAGCGCTCGGAGCGGACCTCTCTGGCAGCAGCGGCGCCAGCCGCGGGCGGAGCCCTCAGCGGCCGGCGCGACGCACGAGCGTCACGCCGTCGCGCACGGTGAGCTGCGCGCACACCAACCGCTCGTCGGCCGCGAGCGCGTCGTTCAGCGCGGCGAGCGCGCGCGTGCTCTCGTCGACGTCGGGCTCGTCGACGACGCGCCCGCTCCACAGGGTGTTGTCGATGGCGATGAGGCCGCGCTCGGAGAGCCTCGACAGCGCGGCCTCGAAGTAGTCGCGGTACGCGGGCTTGTCGGCGTCGATGAAAACGAAGTCGAAGGGACCCCCGAGCTCCTCGAGCGCCTCGAGCGCCGGCCCCACGCGGACCTCGATCCGGTCGGCGTAGGGGCTCGCCTCGATGTGGCGCCGGGCGACCTCGGCGACGTCCGGGTCGACCTCGCAGGTGACGATGCCCCCGTCGGGCGGGAGGCCGGCGGCCATCGACAGGGACGAGTAGCCGCTGAAGGTGCCGATCTCGAGAACGCTGCGCGCGCCGCTCGCGAACACGAGCAGCTCGAGAAAGCGCCCCTCGAGCCGCCCGGTCATCATCTGAGGCGCGGCGAGCTGTGCGCGGGTCTCCTCCGCCAGCGCCGTCAGGTGTTCCGGCGGCGGCGCCGTGTGCTCTTCGGCGTAGCGCTCGACCTCGGGACGGACGATCCCGCTCATTTACGGCTCGCTCCGCCGGGGCCTCAGCGGACCTCGAAGCCCGACTCGCCCTGGGGCTCCTCCTCGGTCTCCTCGACGTCCTGGACGTTCGCGCTGCCGGGCCCCGAGCGACACCAAGAGACAACGCGGTCGACGGCATCGGCGTCCCCCTCGAAGACCGCCTCGACGCCACCGTCCTCGCGGTTGGTCACCCAGCCGGCGAGCCCGGCTCCCTCGGCCTCGCGGCGGGCCTCCTCGCGGAAGTTGACGCCCTGGACGTCGCCGCGGACAACGACCCGCCGGCGCGTGCTCTCGTCGCTCATCACGTGCCTCGGCGCGATGGCGCGCACGGCATCCCGATCGAAGGTAGGCGGGGCATGGCGCCGCCCTACCCCCCGCGCCGGGTCGGTCAAACCGCCCGGAGTGGGCTCAGCCGCCGGCTTCGGCGAGCGCGAGCCCGACCGCCTCCTGAGGCGAGCCAGCGCGGGTGATCGCGGTCACCTCCCCGCCACCGCGGGCGAGCTCCCAGGTCTCGAGGCCGATCACGGCGACGCCCGCCCGCAGGGCGAACGCGATCTCCGCCAGCGTGCCGTAGCCGCCGCCGATGGCGATCATCGCCGCGCCGGCGCGGGCCACGACCGCGTTGCGCGCCTCCCCGAGGCCGGTCGGGATGGCCACGTCGACGTAGGGGTTCGCCGCGCGCGCGTCGGTCCCGGGCAGAACGCCGACCGTCGGGCCGCCGGCCGACTTCGCTCCGCGACACGCTGCCTCCATCACGCCGCCGAGACCCCCGCAGACCAAGGTCGCGCCGGCCTCGGCGAGCCGCCGACCAACCGCCTCCGCCGTCTCGGCGAGCACCTCCGCCTGGGAGCCACCGGCGCCGACGACCGCGACCTGAATGGCGCGCCTCCCGTGTGCCGGGCCGCCGACCGCGGCCTCGCTCACGGCGCCGCCACCAGGCCGTGGCGGAGCGCGAGCGCGAGCTTGCGTCGCCGGGGGACGACTGCGCGCGCACGCGAGCGGCCGTAGCCGTCGCGCTCGATCTCGCGCAGGATCTCGCGGTACATGAACGCGGCGGCGCGCACGGCGCGGCGACCGCGAGCGAGCTTGGCGATGCCGGCGACCCCGAGCTCATAGTCCGCGTCGGCGCGAGCGATCTGCGCGCGCACAAGGCGCTCGCGCGCGCCGGTCGCGCGGGCGGCGAAACTCGACCCGCTTCTCGCCGCGTCCGGAAGGTACGAGCGTCCGCGCGCGCCGTCCTCGTCGAGGTCGCGCAGGATGTTCGTCCGCTGCATGGCCATGCCCAGCGCGGCGGCCTCGCGCTCGGCGGGCGCCCGGGTGCCGAGCACCGCGGCGAGCACGAGGCCGACGGTGCCCGCGACGCGGTAGCAGTAGCGGTCGAGATCCTCCTCGCTGCGAAGCGCTCGGCCCTCGAGGTCGTCGCGCATGCCGCGGCAGAAGTCGACGAGCGCCGGGCGCGGCACGGGGTGGCGCTCGGCGACCTGCGCGAGCAGCCGCGCCTCGCGCGAGCTCGCCGCGCCGCCGCGCGCCCAGCGCTCGACCGCCGCGACGCGTTCCTCCGCGGCGGGATCGCCATGGTCGACCGCGTCGTCGAGCGTTCGGAAAACGAGATAGAGGCGATAGACGTCGTCGCGCACCGCCGCGGGCAGCAGTCGACACGCGAGCGCGAACGTCCGGGCCACGCGGCGCGTGGTCGCCCGCGCCTCGCGCAGGGCGGCGTCAGGCTGCGACGCGAGTGCGCCCCTGCGCGGCATGGTCCTCCTCGATGAGCTTTGAGGTCACCTCGGCGCCGAGCAGCACTCCTGGCACCCCGGCTCCCGGGTGCGTGCCGGCGCCGACGTAGTAGAGGCCCTCGACCGAGCGGTCGCGGTTCGGCTGGCGGAAGTACGCCGACTGCTGGAGCGTCGGCTCGGTGGCGAAGGCGTTACCCAGCACCGCGCCGAGCTCCGATCGGAAGTCCTCGGGGGTCATGGCGTGCTCGACGCGGATCGAGTCGCGCAGGCCGGCCAGCCCGAAGCCGTGCTCGTAGTCGGCGAGCAGCCGATCGCGGAGGGGACGCTCCTCGACCGCCCAGTCGATCGGCGCCGCGAGGTTGGGCACGGGCAGGAGCGCGTAGAGCGAGTCCCCGCCGTGGGCGGCCATGGCGGGCTCGGTGCGCGAGGGAGCGTGCAGATAGGTCGAGAGCTCGCGCGGGAGCCCGCGCCCGCGCGTGACCCCGACGATCGTCTCGCGGTAGTCGCGGCCGAGGAGCAGCGTGTGGTGCAGGAGGCCCTCGGGACGACGATCGGTGCCAAGGAAGAGCAGGTAGCACGACATCGTCGGTCGTAGGCGCCGTAGGGGCCGCGGCCGGCCGAGCAGCTCGGGGGTCGAGAGCACGTCGGCGTTCGAGACGACCGCGTCGGCGGCGATCTGTTCGCCCCCCGCGAGCGCTACGCCGCGCACACGCCCGCCGCCGCCTCGCCCTTCTCC
>DAIOHA010000159.1:0-3318 GCA_036744955.1 Thermoleophilaceae bacterium
AGCAAGGGCTCAATCACGGTCGAGGGGCCTCCGGAGGTACTCGAGCAGGGCCTCGCCATCTTCGGCCGGCGCGGGGCGTCGCCCCCGGCGACGAAGAGGACTGAAGGGCCCCGGTCCCGGCCGGAGCCGCGCCTCAGAACCGCAGGATCGCGCCGATCGAGCCGTGTCGGCGGAGGTCGTCGTGGTGACGGACGACCACCACCTCCGCGGACTGCGCGAGCGCGGCCTCGATTGCGCTCTCGACGATGTCGTCGCGGGCCACGAGCTCACCGCCGTCTGCCGGGCAGGCCCCGCCCTCGCGCGTCGACAGGACGCCGCAGCTCGCGCAGACCGAGCCGGCCGCGGCGAACCCGTCCTCGAGCAGCAGCGCCTCGACGCGGCGCTCGTTGAGCGCGCCGAGCGTGTCGTCGAGGCCCGCGGTGCCGTGCCCGCCTGCCCCGACGCCCTCGAGCAGGCGGTCGAGCAGCTTGCGCTCGCGGGCGCGCTCGGCCGCGGCGACCTCGGGGGCCGCGGCGCGGTGCACGTCCTCGGCGCTCGAGTGCTCGACGTCCACGTCGACGAACCCGCGCAGACGCTCGCGGAGCGCCGCGTGCAGTTGCTTCTCCACCGTCGCGCGGAGCTCGACGGGGGTACCGATCAGGAGATGATCGAAGGGAGCGGTGCGGAAGCGCTTGAAGGCCTCCTCCGCGGCGCGGCGCAGCACCTCCTCGTGCTCCTCGGACTCGTGGTGCATTCCGGCCGCCGTGTCGGGGTCCGGCTGGCCGCGCACGTTCGCCTGAAACGCGTGCGTCTCGGTCAGCGTGTCGCGGGTGCCCTCGAACAGGCGCGCGCCGCGGCGATTCGCGAGCAGCACCGCCCAGCGGGCGGTCGCGAGCATCCCGGCCAGTGGCTCGATCCACGGCGAGTCGTCGACGACGACACGTGACTCGACGGGTCGCGGGAGCTTGAGCGTCTCGAACAGGCCGGCGCCCATCGACGAGAACACGGCGAGCCCGTGCGCGCCGTCGGCGGAGAAGCTCGGCCCGCGCAGATAGTCGCGCACCCGCTTCACGTCCTCCTCGAGCGCCTGGCGCTCGTCGTGCGAGAGCCCGTCCTCGCCCTTCACCTTGCGACCTGCCTCGTCGACGAGCGACCCGATCGCCGACGCGCGCGCGGGCGCGGTGGCGAACTCCGTCGGGTCGAGGTTCACGTAGACGCTGAGGACGCGCGCGCCGTCGGGGCGCAGCTCGGACAGGCGGCGCAGGCGGTCGTGGGTGAGGTCGTCGGTCTGCACGAGGGAAACGAGGCGAGAGGCGAGCGGGGAACATAGCGGTCTCAGGCCGTGCCGCTCGCCGCTGGCTCGCGCAACTGGAGGCGTTTGAGCGGCTATCGCCCGCGGGGGACCTCAGCGAGGAGTGAGGACGAGGGGGTCGGATCGGCGTGCCTGGTGGCCGGCGATGCTCGCCCGGCGGCGAGCTTGACCGCCCGACGCCGGCGGCGTAGCGTGGCCACAACCGCACGCTCACCCCGAGGGAGGGACATGGTCGCTCGCGTCACCCACGTCAAGGTCAACCCGGAGGACGTCGAGGAGTCGGTCCGGCTCTTCGACGAGTCGGTGGTTCCCGCCGCCGAGCAGGAGGAGGGGTTCATGGGCACGCTGTTGCTCGTGCGCGACGACGGCCGCGCGCTCGCCATCGACCTGTGCGACACCCTCGAGCACATGCAGGCGAACGAGCGCAACGGCTTCTACCAGCGACAGGTCGTGAAGTTCGCGGACAAGATCGTGGACACGCCGGCGCGCGAGTTCTACGAGGTCGCCGTTGCCAAGGGCGTCAGGGGCGGGGCGGAGCTCCTGCACGAGGCGGCATAGCGGGCGCCGGGCCCTCCGGAGCGAACGAGGGGAGACCGAGCCCGGCCGCGCGCAGCCGCCGGCGGTGCGTCGCGAGCACGCGCGCGGCGACGGCCGGGTCGACCGCGTCGCCCCAAGCCGCGAGGACCGGGTCGGCCTCGTCGAGCAGCCGCCCCGCGACGCCATCGTCCGTGCCTACCTCGGCGAGCAGGCGTGTGCCGAAGCCCACGTGCCAGCGCTCATCGCGCAGGACGAGCTCGACGCCATCGCGCAGGCCGGCGAGCGGCGCGCCCGACGACGCGAGCAGCTCGAGCAGGGTGTGCTGTCCGGCGGTGAACACGAGACCCTCGAGCAGCAGGTGGTAGAGCGCCACGGCGGACGGGAGGTCGGCGTCGGCCTGCGTCTCGCACGCCACGTCCTCGTCGGCCGCGCCCGCCGTCGCTTTCCCCCGGTCAGCGCCAGCCTCGGCGAGCCGGCGCGCCACCGCCGGCAGGCGGTGCTCGAACAGCGCCACGAACTCCGCTGACAGAAGCGGCCGCAGCGCCGCGAGGCGCTCGCTCGGACCGGAGCCCGCGACCCCCACCACCTCGGCGGTGAAGCGGTCGAAGAAGCGCGCGTGCCGAGCCTCGTCGAGGACCTGGACCTCGAAGCACGCCGCGGCGTCGGGGTCGTGCGCGGCACCGGCGAAGGGGCCGAGCTCGCTCGCCACCGCCGCCTCGCCGACGCAGAATCCGGCGAGGAGGCGCAGCAGGTGCCCACGCAGGCGCGGGTCGAGCGCCGGCCACGCGCGCGCGTCGGCCGACAGGTCGACGGCCTCCTCGTCCCAGCGCAGCGAGGCGGCCGTCCTCAGGAAGTGCCCGTAGCCCTCGACGAACACGGCGGGAGTCGCTCCCGCGACGGCTCCCTCAGGCCGCCGCGGGCGCTCCCTCAAGCGGGACGCCGATCGCCTTCAGCCGCCGCGTGAGCGACTTGAAGGCGAACTCGTTGACCTCGCTCCACCTGTACCCGAGCAGCTCGAAGTCCTCGCTCGGGTCCTGACCCGGCGGCAGCAGCACCCCCGCGGCGACCGGCACGAGCTCCTGGAGCTTCTCCTGCAGGCGCCGGCCGAGCGCCTCGTCCTGGCCGGCGGTCTGCTGGAGGTACCACGTGCCGTAGGCGACGTGGCGGTGCTCGTCGCGCGCGACGTTGCCGAACCCCTCGCGGAAGCCCGGGAAGATGTCGTTGTCCTCCATGTACCGCGTGATGAAATTCTGGCCGGTGAGGGCGAGCGTGCCCTCGATGACCATGTGGTAGGTCGCGATGAAGTCGACCTTGGCCTCGCGGTCGGTCGGGTCCTCGATCAGGCGCCGGCCGGCCTCGACGAGCGAATCGTCGAACAGCTGCACGAAGGCGTCGTTCAGCTCCTCGCGCACGCGCGCGAGGCGCGCCTCGAAGTCGGGGTTGTCGATCCCGATGACCTCGCGGTAGAAGCGGTCGAAGAACTGCATGTG
>DAIOHA010000160.1:0-3308 GCA_036744955.1 Thermoleophilaceae bacterium
TCGTGCCGTCGGTGGGCTCGCCCCCGCCCAGCGGCTGCGGCGGCGGCTCGAGGACTCGCTGCGCGACCGCGGGCTGTCGGAGGTCGCCGCCTACAGCTTCACCTCGGCCGATGCGCTCGCACGCCTGCGGCTCGACGCCGCACAGGCCCTGCGCATCCGCAACCCGCTCAGCGAGGAGGGCGGGGTCCTGCGCCCGCTGCTCCTGCCCGGCCTGCTCGACGCGGCGCGCCACAACGCGGCGCACGGGCGACCCGGGCTGGCGCTGTTCGAGTCGGCGCACGTGTACGCGCCGGCGCGCGCGGGCGCGCCGGGCGAGGCGGACACGCACGAAGCCGACGGCGCGGCGCCCGAGGCACGCGCCGTTCCGTCCGGTGGCGGAGAAGGCTCGCCTCGCGGCGCACGGGCGGCGCATGAGCGCCACCACCTCGCCGGCCTGCTCACCGAGGCGGCGCCGGCCGCGTGGCGCTCGCCGGCGCGAGCGGCCGACTTCTACGCCGCCCGAGCGCTCGTCGAGGCGCTCATGTCGGTCGCTGGCATCGGGTGGCGCGCCGAGCCGACCACCCGCGCCTTCCTCCACCCTGGCCGAGCCGCCGCGGTCGTGGCCGCCCAAGGAAGCGAGCTCGGCTGGATCGGCGAGCTCCACCCGCTCGTCGCACGCGCGTGGGAGGCGCCGGCCGCGGCAGCGTTCGAGCTCGACGCCGACGCGCTCGCCGAGCTCGTGGACGCGGCGCCCCAGGCCCGCTACCGCGACCTGACGAGCTTCCCCGCCGTCGTCCAGGACATCGCGGTGAGCGTCGACGAAGGCGTCCCCGCGGCCGAGATCGAGGCGGCCGTCCGCGCCGGCGCGGGCGACCTCCTGAGCGCGGTCCGAGTGTTCGACGTCTACCACGGCGAGCAGGTGGGGGAGGGGCGCAAGTCGCTCGCGCTGCGGCTCGAGTTCCGCGCGCCCGACCGCACGCTGACCGACGTCGAGGTTGCCGAGCGGCGGGCGGACATCGAGCGCTCGCTGACGGCCGTGGGAGGCTCTCTCCGTGCCTAGGGTCGCGGTCATCGGGGCGACCGGGTTTGCGGGCGCGCTGTGCGCGGCGATCGTCGCTCGCCACCCCTCGCTCGAGCTCACGTGCGTGACCGCGCGCTCGGACGCCGGCCTGCGCCTCGACCAGGTCTATCCGCGCCACCGCGTCGAGCTCGAGCTCGAGCCCTTCGACGCCGACGCCGTCGGCGCGCGCGCGGAGGCGGCGCTCGTCGCCTATCCACACGGCGCCTCGGCGCCCGTGGTGCGCGAACTGCGCGAGCGCGGCCTCAAGGTTGTCGACCTGTCCGCCGACTTCCGTCTCGACGCGGCGCGTTACGAGCGCTACTACGGTCCGCACCCGGCGCCGAGCCTGCTGAGCGAGTCGGTGTACGGCCTCCCCGAGCTCGGGCAT
Organism: Thermoleophilaceae bacterium; assembly: GCA_036744955.1. GTDB lineage: Bacteria > Actinomycetota > Thermoleophilia > Solirubrobacterales > Thermoleophilaceae > JACCUC01. The sequence goes on from DAIOHA010000160.1 coordinate 1,428, forward strand.
CGCGACGCGATCCGCGAGTCCGAGCTGGTCGCCGGGCCCGGCTGCTATCCGACCGCAGCTCTGCTCGCGCTGTGGCCGTTGCGCGGCCTGCTGCGCGACGCCGTGGTCGACGCCAAGTCGGGGGTGTCGGGCGCCGGGCGCGAGGCCACGGGCACGACGCACTTCGTCTCCGTGGCCGAGAACGTGAACGCCTACGGGGTGGAGGGCCACCGCCACCGGGCCGAGCTCGAGCAGGAGCTCGGCGACGACCCCGCGGTGACGTTCACGCCGCACCTGCTGCCGATCGACCAGGGCCTGCTCGCCTCTTGCTACGTCACTCCCGCGCGCGCGCTCGAGGGCGGGGAGGTGCGCGAGCTGTTCGAAACCGCATACGCGGACGAGCCGTTCATCGAGCTCTCCGAGGGCCCACCGGGCGTACGCGACGTGCGCGAGACCAACCTCTGCCGCCTGCACGCGACGGTGGAGCCGGCCACGGGTCGTGTGCTCGTGTTCGCGGCGATCGACAACCTGTGGAAGGGCGCCGCCTCGCAGGCCGTCCAGGACCTGAACCTGATGCTCGGCCTCGCCGAGGAGGAGGGCCTCGGGGCGACGGCCACCGCCCGGGAGGCGCCCGCCCCGGCCGCGACGCGGACCGAGCAGGTGCCCTCGTGAGCTCGGCGGAGGTCGGCGCCTCCGCCCCCACCGCGGCGGAGGGGTTCTTCCGCTCGCGCTGGGTGGAGCGGCCCGCGCACGTCCGGGAGCTCGAGTCGACGGCGCTGCCGCGCGGCTTTCGCGCCGCCGGCGTGGCGGCCGGCCTGAAGCGTGAGGGCCCTGACGTGGGTCTCCTCGTCTCCGACGAGCCGGCGACCACCTCGGCCGCGCGCTTCACGCGCAACGCGCTCGTCGGCGCGCCGGTCGCGGTCTCGCGCGAGGCGGCGCTCGACGGCCTGCGGGCGGTCCTCGCGAACGCCGCGTACGCGAACGTTGCCGACGGCGAGCGCGGCCTCGCCACCGCGCGCAAGTCGCAGGCCGCGGCCGCCGACCTGCTCGACCTTCCGGCGGAGCGGATCGGTCTCGCGTCGACGGGAAAGGTCGCCGTCGAGCTGCCCGGCGAGCGCCTGATCGACGGCGTGGGAAGCGCGGCGGCGCGGCTGAGCCCCGACGCCGCCGCCTTCTCGGAGGCGATCCTCACCACCGACCGCGGCCCGAAGCGCGCGTGCCTCGAGGTCGAGCTGCCCTCGGGAACCGCTCGGCTCGCCGGCCAGGCCAAGGGCGCCGGGATGATCTCGCCCCACTTCGCCACGATGTTCTGCTTCGTCGAGACCGACGCCGCGGTCGACGCGCACACGCTCGACCTGCTCACGGGCGTGTGCACGAAGCGCTCCTTCGACCGCATCTCCGTGGACGGGCAGCTCTCGACGAGCGACACGGTGTACGTGCTTGCGAGCGGCGCCGCCGGCGTGCGAGTCGAGCCCGCGGGCGAGGACGAGCTCCGCCTCGGCGAGGCGCTCGACGCGCTCATGCGCCAGCTCGCGCTCGAGATCGTCGCCGACGGCGAGGGGGCGACGCGAGTCGGGCGGGTCGTCGTCCGCGGCGGCGACGAGCTCGTCGTCCTCGTCGCCCGGGCGGTCGCCGACTCGCCGCTCGTCAAGACCGCGCTGCTCGGTGCGGACCCTAACTACGGTCGCGTCCTCCAGGCCGCCGGCCAGGCGCTCGGGGCGGCGGGCACGCCGTTCCTCGTCGACCTCGACGTCGAGGGGCAGCGGGTCGTCTCCGCGGGGCAGGCGCTCGAGCTCTCGGAGGCGGAGTGGTCCGCCCTCAGGCGCGCGGTCGCCGCCTCCGAGGTCGAGCTCGCCCTGACCGTGCCCGGCTCCGGCGGTGAGACCGAGGTCTTCTTCTCCG
>DAIOHA010000161.1:0-3307 GCA_036744955.1 Thermoleophilaceae bacterium
CCGATCGCTCCTCCGGCGCCGCGAGCGGCGACGGGCGCCCCCACGAGAGCTGCTGTAGCGCCAGCCGCAGGGGCTCCGCATAGGCGAACTCGCCGTCGAGCAGGGCGAGCGCCGTGCGCAGGGCGCCGAGCTCGCGGTCGTTGAACTCGATCGCCGGCAGGTAGAAGTTCTCCGGCGGCAGCGTGTAGTTCTCGGCGTCGAAGTAGCCCTCGGCCGGCTTATCCACCTTGAGCTCGATGCCGAGCGACTCGAGCTCCGCGCGGTCGGCGTAGAACCGCCGGGCGAACGCGTCGTCGTTCATGCCCGCGTAACCCTCGACCGCCTCCTTGATCTCGAGCGCCGTGACCGGCCGGCGCTCGGCCATGAGGAAGGAGATCAGCGAGAGCTGGCGGATGAGCTTCTCGGTGTCCTTGGCCACGAGCCGAGGATACGAGGGGCAGGGTCCGAGGGCGAGCAGGGTCGGCGAGAAGCAACGCTCATCTCCCGCTCTTTGCGATGTTTCGCGGAGGCTCAGCCGGCAGCGAACGGCAGCGTCTCGCGCTTCGACAGCTCAGGCGGGTCGTATGGCTCTCCGGGCACGCCGCCGAGGGCGAGCAGGCGCAGGCCCTCCGGCCCGGCGCCGATCCGCCGCCGCACCGCGGGCCCGATGCGCACGAACGTGTCGGCCTCGAGCGGCAGCCGCTCGCCGTCGAGCTCGATCGTTCCCGAGCCGCCGAGCACGACGTACACCTCCTCCTGGCGATCGCCGCGGTGGTCGTGCTCGGGATGGCGGTCGGCGTGCGGCGGAAAGTCGATCACCTGCATCCCGAACGCGGTCACGCCGAGCTCGGCGCGCGCGAGCTTGAACGAGCCGCCGTAGCGCGCCGCCATCTCGGAGATGCGCCGGACGGCGTAGTCGGGCACGGAGCGCTTAGGCCGCTTCGCGCTCGTCGCCGCGCGGCGCGAAGTACGCGGCGGCCGAGATCCCCCGGTCGAAGCTCGACCACTGCTCGCCGTCGGCGAGCGTCTTCTCGATCCGGTCGAAGCTCCCGAGGCGCCCGCCGAGGTTGTCCATCATGTGGACGAGCGTCGCCTCGCGCGTGCACGGCACGACGGGGCTCCCGTGCTCGAGCGAGCCGTGGTGGGAGAGGATGATGTGCAGGACGGCCTGCGCCGTCTCGGGCGGGAAGCCCGGCATCGACTCGATCTCGCGGCGCACGCGGTGGTAGCCGAGCGGGATCTCTCCTTGGAGCCGACCCGCGTCGGTCATCTCGATGCCCTCACCAACCGACGCGTAGGCGTCGACCTTGCCAATGTCGTGCAGGAGCGCGCCGGTGACCGCGACGTCGCGGTCGATGCCGGGGAAGGTCGCCGAGACCGCGCTCACCGCCTGCGCCACCGACAGGCAGTGCTCGAGCAGCCCGTGGCGATAGGCCTGGTGGTAGTGCTTGGCGGCGGGCGCCCGGCTCCAGCGCGCCCAGGTGTCGGAGTCCTCGGCGAACACACGTCGCAGGAGCGCGCGCAGCGGCGAGCTCTGGATCGTAGCCACGAGCGCACGCAGGTCGTCGACCATCTGTTCGAGCGACACGGGCGGACCCTCGGCAAGGTCGGCGACGTCGTACTCGCCGTGCTCGGCCGCGCGCAAGGTGCGCACGGTGAGCGTCGCGCCATAGCGCGCGTCGACCGAGTAGAGGCCGCTCACCCACAGGACCGAACCGACGCAGCAGGCCTCGTAGACCTCGTCTACGCCGTCCCACAGCACGGCCTCGCACGAGCCTGTGACGTCGGCGAGGCGCAGCTTGAGGAAGGCGTCGCCGTTGCGCTTCAGGCGCCGCTGGCGCTCGCGCACGACGAAGACCGAGTCGACCGCCTGCCCGTCGCAGAGGTCGCGCACGTACGCCTTGGTGCACGGGCCGAGGGTGGGGTGCTCGAGAGCGGCCTGCGCCATCGACCGCGACCGTACCGGCCGCTTCGGACAGGTCGGGCGTCAGCCGCCGTAGTAACGCTGGACACGCACCCCGAGGTCGGCGGTCATGTTGCCGTTCTGCACGGCCGACGCCGCCGAGGAGAGGAAGGGCACGATGCGAGCGCCCGCCTTGAGGGCCATTCGATGACTGACGAAGCCGAGCAGGCGGCGGCGAAGCGTCGTCTCGCCCCGTCCGCGCAGGCTCGCATCGAGGAGCGCCGACGCGAGCGGCCGGCCGACACGGTCGAGCGCCGCGCGCGCCTCGGCCGGCGTCTCGTACATGCCTTGGAGGGCCAGCAGCTCCGCCGGGCGCATCGGGTGGCCGGGGTCATACCCGTGCGCGGCGGCGACGAAGAAGACCATGCGGCTCTGCAGCCAGGCGAGCGCGACGAGGTCCGGAGCCGCCGTGAGGGCGCCGCCGGCGCCCAACACGGCGCCCTCCGCGCGCGCGAGGCGGGTGTGGCGGCGCACCGCGTGGCGGGCGATCTCCTCGGGCTCGTGTCCCCGGCCGCGCATGCGCTCGGCGAACCGACGGGCCGGGGCGGCGACGTGGTCGGCGGCGGCGAGGGCTACCATCTCGGGCGCGCGCTCGGGCTCCGCCCGCAGCCGGCGCAGGAGCGACTCGGGCGGCTCCTCGACGCGGTCTGCCTCCGGTTGCGTGGTCACGCGGCGAGCATAGGAGCCAGGCCGCCGATACCCGCCGCGGACGCGGGTTTGCCTCTCCAGTGGCCGGGGCAACCGTTCGCCATGACGACTCCCACGAGACCAAAAGCCGGGATCCTCAGCGACGATCGCCGCGAGGAGCGCGAGCAGATCATCGAGATGCTTCAGAAGGCGTACTTCATGGAGCTCGAGACGGTCATGAGCTACGTCCAGAACTCGATCAACCCGGACGGCGTGCGCGCCCAGGAGATCAAGGAGCAGCTCGAGGAGGACATCCAGGAGGAGCTCGGTCATGCGCAGCAGTTCGCGCAGCGGATCAAGGAGCTCTACGGCGTCGTCCCCGGCTCGCTCGAGTTCCGCGCGGAGCAGACGTTCCTCCAGCCGGCGGCCGAGCAGACGGACGTCGTCCATGTCATCAAGGGCGTGATAGAGGCCGAGACCGGCGCGATCGAGCACTACTCGAAGATCGTCGGGTTCTGCGACGGCGTCGATCTCGTGACCCAGGACATGGTCATCACCATCCAGCGCGACGAGGAGGGCCACCGCCGGCTCTTCGAGGGCTTTCTGCGCGAGTACCAGGCCGAGGGCAAGGCCTGAGGGCGGGCGTCGCGGTGACGCCATGGCCGACCTGATCTGGAGCGATCGCCCGCGCCTGCGGGACCCGCTCCTCGTCTGCGCGTTCAAGGGCTGGAACGACGC
>DAIOHA010000162.1:0-3301 GCA_036744955.1 Thermoleophilaceae bacterium
CGCTCGCCGAGGTAGTCGCCGTCGACCTCGAGCGGGAAGGGCGCGTCGCCGAGCGTGCTCACGCGTGCCTCGTCCACGCCGGGGAAGCCGTCGACCTGGCGGTGGCGACCGACAGTCGCCGCGCGGCCCGAGAAGATGCGCGGCACGAGGGTGGGCAGCTCCAGCGGCGTCGCCCGCTTGAGGACCGCGAGCGAGATCGAGCCCCGCTCGAGGCCGGCGCCCTCGCACACCCGGATCGGGCGCTCGCCGAAGAAGGTGAAGGGGTCACCGTTCTGGACGATCACCGTCACACCCTCGACCGAGCGCCCTCCGGCCTCGACGCGAACGCGTGGCGGGCTCACGAGGTAGCGGCGCGTGAACGTGGTCACCGCCGAGTACGTGAAGTACCACTCGCGCATGCTCGTCTTGAGGTGGGGCCGGCTGTCGACGCGCTCGACCACGCTCGCGTCGAGCCCGACCCCCGACGCGAACACGAAGTGGCGGCCGTCGACGCGACCGAGGTCGACACGGCGGGGCTCAAAGGCGTCCGCCATGGCGAGCAGGTGCTCGGTGGCGTCGACGACATCGGCCGGAATGCCGAGCGTCCGGCAGAAGACGTTGGTCGAGCCTCCGGGCAGACAGGTGAGCGGGGTGTCGCTGCCGACGAGGCCGTTGGCCGCCTCATTCGCCGTGCCGTCACCGCCGAAGGCGACCACGACGTCGTACCGGGCGGCGGCCGCCTCGCGACAGAGCTCGGTAGCGTGCTGTTGGGCTTGCGTCTCGACGGCCTCGACGTCGTAGCGCGCGCCGAGCGCGTAGACGACGAGGTTCTTGAGGCGCTCCGAGACGGTGGTCGCGTACGGGTTAACGATGACGAGCATCCGGCGCTTCGTCGTCCGCTCGGGGAGAGCGCGCTCCGCGAGCTCCTCGGTGCGCTCGAGCGCGGTCTCGGTCATCGTCATCGTCGGGTCTACCCCGGCGGCGTTGGGCGGTTACCGGAGCCCCGAGCGACGAACGGGGCGCTGACTACTTCGTCGCGACCGCAGCTCCGACCGCGGGCGCCCGCGCCAGCGCTCCCGCTCCAAGGGCGACCACCGCGAGCGACAGCACCGCCGCGGGAAGGGCGACCGCGATCTCGCCCGCGAGCCCGTGGCCAGCCAGCACCGGCGCGAGCAGCACGGCCACGACGATCTGCACGACGAGCACGACCGGAAAGACCCGCGTCGCCGGCCGCACCTGGAGCGCGGTCATCTCGCTCAGGAGGCCGAACAGGGCGGCGGCGATCGTCGCGGCGACCAGATCAAAAGAGCGATCCAGGCCTCCGACGAGAGCGCGTCCGCAGCGAACTTGGTCGAGAAGCCGGTCCACGCGTAGGCCAGTCCCGCGCTGATCGCGACGAGCGGTCGGTCGCCGCGGTGGACGGCCGGCACGACGTAGGGCGCGATGGCGACGACACCGAGCACTGACAAGCCGAGCGAGACGGCGAGCGCGCTGCCGTCTGAGCGCACCTCGCCGGGCGCCGTAAGCGCGAGCCCGACCACGCCGGCGGTGATCGCCAGCACGCACACCACCTCGCGCCGACCGACGCGCTCTCGGGAGATTCGCGAGCCGGTCACGAGCAGGAGGAACAGGCTCGCCGCGAGTGCGGGCTGGACCACCGTCACCGGCGCGAACACGAGCGCAGCGGCCTGAAGCGCCCACCCGCCCACGACGAAGGCCGTGCCGAGAATCCAACGCGGTCGGCGCACGAGCCGGCGTAGGAGGGCGAGATGGAACGACTCTTCGGCGGGGCTCGTCCTCGCCTCGAGCGCCTGGAAGGTCACCCCAAGCGCGTACAGCGCGGCCGAGGCGAGCGCGAGCCCGAGTCCGAGCGGGAGGGCGTTCACCGGCTCGGGCGGGCGGCGTGTTCCCCACGCTCGGGCGACGCGGGAAGGTGGACCTCACGCGGCCGCGGCCGCCGCAGCCCACGCGCAATTCCCGCGAAGGTCGGGAAGGGCAACGTGCTCGCCATGAGCACGGCTCCGACCACGACGATCGCGCACACGATGGGTGCTGGTACCGGCGCCGCACCGAGGAGCGCGCCGACGAGGCCGGCCGGGGGGATCGGGAGGCCGACGAACGAGTACCGACTCTCGACGAGCGAGAAGCGCGCGAGCCGCCACGCTCCGCAGAGGACAAAGGCGAGGCAGGCGCCGATGCCGGCCACCGGCACCGAGGCGAGCCCGCCCGCGTAGAGGATCAGGGCCGGAGCGAGCCCGAACGAGGCAAGGTCGGCGAGCGAGTCGAGTTGCGAGCCGAAGGTGCCCTCGCAGCGGGCGTGGCGGGCGACGAGCCCGTCGAGGGCGTCGAACACGGCCGCGGCGCCGACGAGCCCGGCCGCCCACACGAGCTCACCGCGAGCGGCGAGCACGAGCGCCACGAAGCCCGCGGCGAGGTTGCCGCTTGTAAGCAGGTTGGCCGGATTGATGTACGCCTTCACGGAGTGGCCTCCGCACCCCTCGAACTCGCGTGCACGCCGCGCTCGAGCGCGGTTTCGGCGGGCCTGCGGTAGCGCGCGATCGGCGTCTCGCCGGCCCGCACGCGCTGGCCCGGACGCACGAGGGTATCGGCCCGGCCGTCGGGAAACAGGACGTCGGTCCGCGACCCGAGGTGTATGAGCCCGAGGCGCTGCCCCGCCGCCAGCCGCTCACCGACGGCCACCCACGAGGCGATGCGGCGGGCGACGAGTCCGGCGGCCTGGACGACCACCACCGGTCCCGCGCTGCCCTCGATCGCGAGCCGGCGACGGCTGTTCTCCTCCGCGCCCGGCAGAAAGGCCGGGCGGAAGGGTCCCGCGATGCTTTCCTCCGCCATCACGGTCCCCGCCACCGGGCTGCGCGTCACGTGCACGTTGTGCAACGAGAGGAAGGTGCTCACGCGCGTCGCCTCCTCACCGGGTATCCACGGATCGCGTACCCGGTCGACGCCGACCACCGTCCCGTCGGCGGGTGCGTAGACCTCGTCCTCGTTCGCGGAGAGGCGGCGCTCGGGGTCGCGGAAGAAGAAGAGCGTCGCCGCGGTGACGGCAGCGAGCACGCGCCCTCGCGGGCGCCGCCGCGCGAGGGCCAGCGCGAGCTCGAGCGCCATCCCACTGAGGAGGTAGCGCCGCGCCTCGCGTAGCCCGCGCCGGCTCACCGCGCTCGAGCCTCGCCGCCTTGCCGCGCCTCCGTGCCCTCGGCGACCGGCTGGCGGCAGGCGAAGAGGAACGCGGGCGGCACGTTGACCGGGGAGATGCGGCGCTCGACCGACGCGAACGTGCGTCGCAGCTCGCGCTCGATGAGCG
>DAIOHA010000163.1:0-3254 GCA_036744955.1 Thermoleophilaceae bacterium
TCAGCTGACCCCACCGGGTTCCGGGTGCTCGATCGTCGTGGGGGAGGGGATCGTCCCGGACATGGCACCGGTTCCGAGAACGTGTACCGAGACGTGTACCGAACTGAGAGAAACTGAACGATTCCTAGCGCACCTAATCTCGCTTGCTAGCGCCAAAAGCGCCCTAGCACCGTGGGACCGATAAAACTCTTAATCCCAAGGTTGTAGGTTCGATTCCTACACGGCCCATTCAATCACCCTGATTACCGACACTTCGCTGGGAGCAGACTTCCTCGAAAGTTACGTGTTATCTCCCCGAAGCACGTCGCTTCGGGCGGCGTCAAGTAACCGTCGATTTCCTCCCGGCTCGCCCTCGCCGCCCACTCGCGTGCCGCCTTACGCTCGGAGCAGCGAGCGCATTCCGCCTCAGGGTCTGAGGCAGGCCGGGCCGAGCGCTCGGCCTCGGCGATCTGAGCCAGACGGGCGGTCTTGGCGGCGAGCTTGAGGAACTACTCGCCCCCCGCTCCGCACCGGTGCCTTCTTGTCGACGCGTCTTTCGGCCGCGTCGTGGCCGAGCGCATCTCCCACCGCGGGAGTGCCCCGGAACACCGGGGCGTGGCCGCGCGTCATACCATCGCTCCCCGTGACCGACTTCCCCTCCCCCGCTGCCGTCGCCGCGTCGGGCGAGCTCGCCTCGCTCGACGGACGCATCGCGCTCGCCGCGGAGACCTCGATCTCCGTTCTCGACGAGGGGTTCCTGCGCGGCGACGGCGTGTTCGAAGTGATGCGCGTCTACCACGGGCGTCCGTTCGCCCTGCCCGAGCACCTCGACCGGCTCGGGAGCTCGGCCGAGCGGCTCCGCCTCGGCTACCCGGTTCCGCGGGCGGAGCTCGAGTCCGAGGCGCGCGAGCTGCTCGGCGCGCGCGGCGGGGCGGAGTTCGACGGCTGCCTGCGGCTCGTGCTCACGCGCGCGGGGCGGCGGCTCCTGCTCACCGAGCCGGTGCCGGCGACGGCCGAGCGTCCCCGCCTCGGCTTCGTCACCTTCGCGCCACCGCGCGTGCTCGACGGGATCAAGTCGCTCTCATACGCGGGCAACATGCTCGCCGGCCGCCTCGCGCGCGAGCGCGGGTTCGACGAGGCGCTGCTCGTGACGCCGCACGGGCGCGTGCTCGAGGCGCCGACCGCCAGCATCTTCTGGGTCGACGCCGACGGGACGCTGTCGACCCCTCCGCTCGAGGATCACATCTTGGCCTCCATCACCCGCGAGCGGCTGATGCGGCTCGTCGACGTTCGCGAGCGCCCGCTCTCGAGCGACGAGCTGCTGCACGCCTCGGAGGCGTTCCTGGCCTCGAGCACGCGCGAGGTCCAGGCCGTGGCGGGCGTCGAGGAGCGCGAGTTCGCCGGAGTCGGCGAGGCGACCCGCGCGGCCGCGAGCGCGCTCCGGGAGCACATCGAGGCTGAGCTCGCGCGCGGCTGAGCGCGCGGCCCGAGCAGCAAGCGGTGAGCCCCGTGCAGGCGCGCCCTCAGCGGCTCGACGCGGAGCGGGCGTCGGCGCTGGAGGGCGTTTCCGGCGGTCCGGCCTCGGTCCTCGTCGCCGATCCGTCGAGGCAGTAGCTCAGGTACCAGGCCACGTGCCTCGCGGCCCCCGCGAGGTTGTCCGCCGCCTCAAGGGCGCCCTGCAGGAGCCTCCCTGCCATGCGAAGGGGATGATACCCCCCGGCCTCCCCCTCAAACGCCTCCGTCGGGCGCTCGGAGCGGCGGAACGACCATGCGAATCACAACCGTCATCGGCAACCGCCCCCAGTTCGTCAAGGCCGCAGCCGTGTCGGGCCGCCTGCGAGAGGTTGGCGAGGAGCGGATGATTCACACCGGCCAGCACTACGACGACGAGCTGTCGGCCATCTTCTTTAAGGAGCTCGGGATTCCCGCGCCCGACGTCGAGCTCGGCGTCGGCTCGGGCTCGAGCTCCGAGCAGACGGCGCGCATGCTCGCCGCGCTCGGGCCAGAGCTGGCCGCCCGCCAGCCTGACCTCGTGCTCGTCTACGGCGACACGAACTCGACGCTCGCCGGCGCGCTCGCCGGCGCGCAGGCGACCATCCCGGTGGCGCACGTCGAGGCGGGGATGCGCTCGGGCGACCGCTCCATGCCCGAGGAGCTGAACCGCGTCCTCACCGACCACGCGAGCGACCTGCTCCTGTGCTCGACGCCCACCGCGGTCGCGAACCTCGAGCGCGAGTCCGTCGCCGGCGAGGCTCACCTTGTCGGCGACGTGATGGCCGATGTCGCGCTCGCGTTCGCTCCACTCGCGCGCGAGCGCTCCACCGCCGCGACCGACCTCGGGGTCGCGAACGGCGAGTACCTGCTCGTGACCGCCCACCGCGCCGGCAACGTCGACGACCGCGCTCGACTCGAGCGCCTCGTCGCCCTGCTCGAGGCGCTCCCGCTGCCCGCGGTCTTTCCCGTGCACCCGCGCACACGCGCGCGGCTCGACGCAGCGCCCGAGCTCGGGGTGCGGCTCGAGCGCGCACCCGGCCTACTACTGGCGAATCCGCTCGGCTATCTCGACTTTCTGGCCCTGCTGTCGGAGGCGCGCGCGCTGCTCACCGACTCGGGCGGCGCTCAGAAGGAGGCTTACCTGCTCGGGATCCCTTGCGTGACCATGCGCGACCGCACCGAGTGGGTCGAGACGGTCGAGGCGGGCTGGAACACGCTCGTCGACCTCGACCGCGAGGCGGCGCTCGCCGCGCTCGAGCGCGAGCCGCCCGTGGGCGAGCGTCCCTCGCTCTACGGTGGCGGCCGCGCCGGCGAGCGCGTTTGCGACCTCCTAGCCTCTTACACTGCCTCGCGATGACGAGCGGCGCGCCCGCCGGCTCCCCGACGCGCGTCGGGGTCGTGGGCCTCGGCTACTGGGGTCCCAACCTGGCGCGCAACCTCGACCGCCTGCCCGACGCGGAGCTGCGCTGGCTTTGCGACGGATCGGAGGCAGCACGCGCCCGCGCGGCGCCTGCATTCCCGGGCGTGCGCGTGAGCGCGGACCTCGACGAGCTGCTGGTCGACCCCCAGCTCGACGCGCTCGTGTGCGCGACGCCCGTGCCCACGCACGCCGAGGTCGCCCTGCGCGCTCTCGCGGCGGGCAAGCACGTTTTCGTCGAGAAGCCGCTCGCCCAGTCGATCGCGGCAGCCGAGGAGGTCGCCGCGGCGGCGCGCGACTCGGGCCGGGTGCTCATGGTCGGCCACCTGCTCGAGTACCACCCCGGCGTCGAGAAGCTGCGTGA
>DAIOHA010000164.1:0-3229 GCA_036744955.1 Thermoleophilaceae bacterium
CGCGAGTCGTACTGGGCGATCGGCGTCTCGCGCGAGGACGTCGACCGAGCGATCGCCGGGTCGGTCCCCTTCGGGCTGTACGTGGACGGGGTCCAGGTCGGGTTCGCGCGCGCGGTGACCGATGGCGCGACGTTCGCCTGGATCGCCGACGTATTCGTCCTCTCCGACCACCGCGGACAGGGGCTCGGGCGGCGCCTGCTCGAGGCGGTTCTCGTCCACCCCGGGGTCCGCGACGCTCGCAACATCCTGCTGGCCACGGCCGACGCCCACGGCCTGTACCGCAGCTATGGGTTCCGACCGCTCGCCGAGCCTGACCGTTACCTCAACCTCCGGCCGCAGCGGGAGCAGGCGTTCGCCCCGGCGCCGTCCGACGACTAGTTCAGGGCTCCGCTGCCGTGCCTCCGGGCTCCCCGGGCTCGTCCTCGTGGGGGTCCGTACCGGCTGCGCGCGCGCCTCCGAGCCGAGCACGCGGCACCTCTGGGACGACGCCCTCGCCGGAAAACACCGGCGGCGGGAACGACCCCGGAAGCACGACCACGCCCTCGTCGGGGTCGCCGAGCCACGCGGCGTGGCCGACGGCGTAGCGGTGGGCGCACAGCGCGAGCGCCGCGGCCTCGACCTCCTCGATGCGCCGGCTCCAAAGGTCCTCGCCCGGGTCGTCGACGCGGTTCTCGACGAGTTCGTCGATGCGGGTAAGGATGCCGAGCGGATGGCGCCGAGCGGGGACGCGGCGCCCCTGGAAGGCGCAGAAGACGCCGTCCGGGTTGGCCTCGAACACGCGCGCCTCGCGGAAGTGTCCCTCCTCGATCAGACCCTCGTACTCGCCGTCGGCCCCTGGCTCGGCGTCGGCCGGCACGTCCGGATCGACGATTCCGAAGCGCTCGAGTGCGTCGTACAGTGCGAGCCCCGCCTCGAGCAGGGGGCGCGGCGCGACCCCGCGCCGGCGCAGGGCGGCGTCGCAGGCGCGCGCCTCGCGCTCGCCGAACGGCTCGCCCTGCGGGGCACTGACCGCGACCACAATGTCGGCGAGCGCCTCGAGCTCCGCGACCACCTCAGCCGGCGACCCAGGCTCGTAGAAGGTCGCGCTCAGCCGGATCGGGGGGTCGTCCGCGCGCGCCTCCTCGAGCACGCACAGCTGCTGGAGCTCGTTGCCGACGGCTATCCCGCAGTACCTCATGCCGCCCGTCCCTTTCTGCCGCCGAGGCTCGAGCGCAGGCGCTCGACGGCCTCGCGCAGGCGGTCATCGTCGACCGTGAGCGAGATGCGGAAGAAGCCCTCGCCGTTCGGCCCGTACGCGCCGCCCGGAGAGACGACCACGGCGGACCCGTCGAGGACGAGCTCGCAGAAGGACTCGGAGGTGTGTCCCTCCGGCACGGGCGCCCAGACATAGATCGTCCCGCGCGGTGGTGTGACCTCCACGCCGATCTCGGCGAGCGCGTCGCACACGAGGTCTCGACGACGCTCGTAGATTGCGCTCATCGCACGCGCCTCCTCGTCGCCCGCGGTCGAGAGCGCGGCCGCCGCGGCGAGCTGGACGGCGTCGAACATGCCCGAGTCGATGTTGGTCTTGAGCCGCCAGTAAGCCTCGAGCGCCGAGGCGTTGCCGACGATCGCCCCCGTGCGCCAGCCGGTCATGTTGTATCCCTTGGACAGCGAGAAGACCTCGACACCGACCTCCTTCGCCCCTTGCGTGGCCAGAAAGCTCGGGGCGACGTAGCCGTCGAAGGTCGTCTCCGTGTAGGACGCGTCGTGGACTACGAGCACGTCGTTGTCGTGCGCGAACGCGACGACTTCCTCGAAGAGCCCTTCGGGCACCACCGCCCCGGTCGGGTTGTTGGGGTAGTTGAGGTAGAGCAGCCGGGCGCGCTCGCGCGCCTCGGCGGGAATCGCTTCGAGGTCGGGGGCGAACCCGCGCTCGGGCAGGAGTGGCATGAGCACGGGCTCGCCCCCCGAGAGCAGCGGGCCGCCCGTGTAGACCGGGTACCCGGGGTCGGCGGCGAGCGCGACGTGGCCCGGATCCAAGAAGGCGAGGTTCAGGTTGAAGATGCACTCCTTGGCGCCGAGAGCGGGAACGATCTCGGTCCCGGGGTCGAGCGCCACCCCGAAGCGGCGCTCGTAGAAGCCGGCCACCGCCTCGCGCAGCTCGGGACGGCCGCGGTTGGATGGGTACTGGTGCGTGCCCGGGTCGGCCGCCGCGCGCGCGAGCTCGTCGATCACGAGCTCCGGCGTCGGCGTGTCGGGATCACCGATCCCCAGGCTGATCACGTCGACGCCCTGCGCGCGCTTGTCGGCGATCTTGCGCTCGAGCTCGGCGAACAGGTACGGCGGTATGCGGCTCAGACGCTCACTCGGTCGCATGCAGCTCCTCCAACAGCTCGTCGCTCACGGTTCCACGAAAGACGGGGACGGCCCAGCCGCTGAGGCGCACGCCCAGGTCCTCTCCCACCTCGACCTCGAGCTCGCCGCCGTCGAGGCGGACAGTCACCGGGCTGTCGTGGCCGCGCAGAACCGCCGCGACCGCGGCCCCGCACGCGCCGGTGCCTGAGGACATGGTCTCCCCCACCCCGCGCTCGTAGATGCGTGCGGTGATCGCACGCTCGCCGTCGCGGCGCCAGAACGATACGTTGGTCCGGTGGGGGAAGAGCTCGGTGTTGCCCTCGATCGGCGGGCCGAGCTCGCCGAGGTCGAGCGCTTCGAGCGTGTGTCGCTCGCCGTTGCCGACCTCGATCGCGCACTGCGGGTTCCCGATCTGCACGTGCTGGAAAGACAGCTCGCGACCGGCGGCGGTGAGCGTCCCCGCACCATTCTCGTCGCCCGAGGGGAAGTCGCTCGAGCTGAGGCGAGCGCGGCCCATGTCGACCGTGCAGGTGGTCGCGCCGGTGATTTCCGGACGGATCTCGCCGGCGGCCGTCGCGATCGAGAAGGTGTCGTGGTCGACCCAGCCCGACCGTCGCAGGTAGAGGATCGCCTCGCGCGCGCCGTTGCCCGACAGCTCCGCCTCCGAGCCGTCGGGGTTGAAGATGCGCAGCCGCGCCACGAACCCGCGCCGCTCGGGCGGCGACAGGAGCAGCACCCCGTCGGAGCCCACACCGGTGTGGAGAGCGCAGATGCGCCGCACCCGGGCGGGGGTGAGCGGGAAGGGGAGATCCGCCTCCTCGACGATCACGTAGTCGTTCCCGAGCGCCTGCCACTTCTCCACTTTCACGCGGCGGGGCAGCCTAGATGATTG
>DAIOHA010000165.1:0-3198 GCA_036744955.1 Thermoleophilaceae bacterium
AGCTCGTCTCGATCACGCCCGCGCGCGTGCAGCCGATGCCCTTGGCGTAGGCGAGGACGAGGTCGCGCGCGCCGCCGGTGGCGTCCTGGTGCACGGCGACGAGCCCGGGGACTCCGTTGCCCTCCACGAACTGACGACGCACGAGGTGACCGGGCCCCTTGGGGGCGACGAGGCCGACGTCCACCTCCGGGCCGGGGTCGATCTGGCCGAAGTGGATCGAGAAGCCGTGCGCGAACATGAGCAGGTTGCCGGGCGCGATGCCGTCGCGGATGTCCGATTCCCACACGTCGGCCTGCTTCTCGTCCGGGAGCAGGACCATGACCACGTCGCCGCGGCTCGCGGCGTCGGCGATCGACTCGACCTCGAGGCCGTGCTCGCGAGCGTGCTCCGCCGAGCGCGATCCCTCGCGGAGTCCGACGACCACGTCGACGCCCGAGTCCTTGAGGTTGAGCGCGTGCGCGTGTCCTTGCGAGCCGTAGCCGAGGATGGCCACGGTCCTGCCGTCGAGGTGCGAGAGGTCGGCGTCCTGGTCGTAGATCATCGGCGGCACTCTAGGGGACGCCGCCCGCCCGCTAGTGCTCGTAGACCCCGATCGTGCGCGCCTGCTCGATCACGTGGTCCTCGATGCGGTCGAGCAGCGTGCGGCGGTCTAGGCCCCGCTCGAGCCCGAGGTCCTCGTCGAGGGCGTAGACCCAGAAGTAGTAGTGGTGCGGACCGTGGCCGTCCGGCGGCGCCGGCCCCATGTAGCCCTCGTTGCCGGTCGAGTTGACGCCGTGCGTCGCGCCCTCGCCGCCCTCGGGGAGCCCTCCGGAGTCGCCCGAGATGTTGTAGGCGACCCAGTGCGTGAAGCCGTCGATCAGCGGCGCATCCGGGTCGTGGCAGACCACGGCGAAGGACTGCGTGCCGTCGGGCACGCCGCTCCAGCGCAGCGCGGGCGAGACGTCCTCACCGTCGGTCGTGTGCCGCTCGGGGATCGTCCCGTGACCCTCGAAGGCCTCGCTGCGAATGCTCAGGTCCTGCACGTTCAGCTGCTGCGCCATGGTCCTCCTCTCGTCGCCTTCGGCCGGCGGGAGCGCACTACCCAGCGCCTTCCGCGCCCACTCACCCGGGTCGCTCGGCGTCGAGGAGGCGAGCGCGGACGACCTTGCCCGAGTCGGTTCGCGGCAGCCTCGACAGCCGATGGATCGATTTCGGCGCCTTGTGGGGCGCGAGCCGCGCGCGGCAGTGTGCGAGGAGCTCCGCGTCGGTCGGCGCCGCGCCCTCCCCGAGCACGACGTAGGCGGTGACCGCTTGTCCCCACTCGGAGTCGGGCCGACCGACGACGGCGGCCTCCCGAACGGCGGGATGCAAGGCCAGCGCCGCCTCGACCTCGGCCGCCGCCACGTTCTCGCCGCCGGTGACGATCGTGTCGTCGAGGCGACCGTCGACCCAGAGGAGGCCGTCGGCGTCGAGATGTCCGCGGTCGCCGGTGTGGAGCCAGCCGTCCGGGGCGAGTGCGCCCGCGGCGACGGACGGCCCGCGGACGAGGATCTCGCCGATGTCGCCGGCGACCCGCAGCTCGACGCCCTCGAGCGGGCGTCCCGCCGCCCCTCGACTCGCGTGTGCGAGCGCCTCGCCGGCCGGCATCGTGACGATCTGCGAGGCGGTCTCGGTCATGCCGTAGGTCGCCCGAACCGGGAGGCCGCGCTCCTCCGCATATCGGAGCAAGTCGATCGGCACGGGCCCGCCGCCGACGAGCACCGCGCGCAGCGCCGGTGCCCGCTCGAGCCCCGCCTCGGCAAGCCGGCGAAGCTGCGTCGCGACGAGCGAGACGAGCGTCGCCTCGCCCGACTCGAGGCTCCCCTTGACCGCGCCGACCTCGAAGCGCTCGTGGACGATCGCCGCCGTGCCGTACAGCGCGGAGCGCATAAGGATGGCGAGGCCGCCCACGTGATGGGTCGGCAAGACGCACAGCCAGCGATCGCCGGGGTCGACGCCGAGGTTGGACGCGGACGCGCGGGCGCTCGCTACGTGGTTCGCGAGCGTCAGCGCGACGCGTTTCGGAGCGCCCGTCGTCCCGGAGGTGAAGAGCAGCGTGTGCGGCGCGGAGGGTGAGAGCTCGGGGCGCGCGCCGGCGCCGCCCGAGCGGACATCGGCGTTCGCGTCGACGTCCTCCCACTTCCCGAGCGGCGTGGCGACGAGCAGGCGCGGCGCGGCGAGCTCGAGCAGCCGCTCGCGCTCGCTGTCGGGCGCCCGGGGCGGCAGCGGCACGAGCGTTGCGCCGAGCCGCGGCGTCGCGTGCAGGAGGGCGGCAAACCCGGCCCCCGGCGGCAGCGTGGTGGCGACGCGATCCCCTCGTGCCACGCCGGCGGCAGCCAGGGCGCGCGCCGCACGGTCCGCGGCCGCGTCGAGCGCCGCGTAGGAGAGGTCGCCCTCCTCCGTGCGCAGGGCGAGAGCGACCGGGCGCTCGCTTGCGTGGCGGCGAACCGGGTCCTCCAAGGGCAACTATGGTAGGGCCGCCATGGTCCAGGCCGAGCGACAGATCCGCTCCGCGGCCGCCTGGCGCGCGCTCGACGGCGCGCCGGACTACTCGGACATCCGCCTCGAGGCCGCCGAGGGCATCGCCAAGATCACCATCGACCGGCCGGAGGTGCGCAACGCCTTTCGCCCGCAGACGGTGGTCGAGATGTCCGACGCGCTCGAGCGCGCGCGAGAGAGCACCGAGATCGGCGTGATCGTGCTCACCGGAGAGGGCCCGCTCGCCTTCTGCTCGGGCGGCGACCAGCGCGTCCGAGGCGACTCGGGCTACCTGAGCGATCCGGCCGCGGGCGGCGTCGGCCGCTTTCACGTCACCGACCTGCACGTGCAGATGCGACGCCTGCCGAAGCCGATCGTCGCCATGGTCGCGGGCTACGCGATCGGCGGCGGGCACGTGCTCCACCTCGTGTGTGACCTGACCATCGCCGCCGAGAACGCGACCTTTGGCCAGGTCGGCCCGCGCGTCGGCAGCTTTGACGGCGGCTTCGGCGCGAGCGTGCTCGCTGACCTGGTGGGGCCGAAGAAGGCCAAGGAGATCTGGTTCCTGTGCCGTCGCTACCCCGCCGAGGAGGCGCTCGCCACGGGGCTCGTAAACACGGTGGTTCCGCTCGAGGACCTCGAGGAGGAGACCGTGCGCTGGTGCCGCGAGATGCTCGCCCTGTCGCCGTTCGCGCTGCGGCT
>DAIOHA010000166.1:0-3173 GCA_036744955.1 Thermoleophilaceae bacterium
TACATGAACGCCGAGGCGCTCGAGCGCACACGGGCGACGGGCGAGGTCCATCTGTTCAGCCGCTCGCGCGGCGAGCTCTGGCACAAGGGCGAGACCTCGGGCAACGTCCAGCGCGTGCGCGCGCTGCGCGTCGACTGCGATCGCGACGCCGTGGTCGCGCTCGTCGACCCGGACGGCCCGGCCTGTCACACGGGTGAGCGCACCTGCTTCTTCCGCGGCGACACCGACCCGGTCCCGGGCGAGGCTCTGGCGGCGCTCGAGCGGACCATCTCCGAGCGGAGGGCGGCGGACCGCGAAGCCGCGGGGCCCTCCTACACGCGCGAGCTGCTCGCCGACCCGCCACGCAGCGGGGAGAAGGTCCGCGAGGAGGCCGACGAGGTTGCGCGCGCCGCCGCGGAGGAGTCCGACGAGCGGGTGCGCGAGGAGGCCGCCGACGTCCTCTACCACCTCGGGGTGCTGCTCGCCGCGCGCGACCTCTCGTTCGCCGACGCGTTCGCGGAGCTCAACGCCCGCCGGCGATAGCGAGCGCTCCGTGAGCCCGACCACCGCAGGCGTCACGGCGCGGGGCGCCGATCCCGCCGTCGAGCCCGGGCCCGAGCGAGCGCGCGAGCTCGCGGCCGAGTACACGGTCGTCCCGCTGCGGCACACCTTCATCGACGACTGCGAGACGCCGGTCGCCGCCTATCTCAAGCTCCGGGGCGACGGTCCCTCGTTCCTGCTCGAGTCGGCCGAGCAGGGCGGGCGCTTCGGGCGCTGGTCGTTCGTCGGCGTCCGCCCCCGGGCGACGCTGCGTCTCGAGGACGGCGTCCTCACCGCCTCCGGCGAGCCGCGCGAGCTGTCCGACCCCTACGCCGCCGTCGCGGAGGAGCTCGGCCGCCACCGTCCCGCCCCGCTCGCCGGCGGGCCGCCGTTCGCGGGCGGCGCGGTCGGCCTCTTTGGCTACGACCTCGTCCGCTCCTTCGAGCCGTCGGTGGGGGAGCCGAACCCAGACGAGCTCGGGCTACCGGACCTCGCCCTCATGGTCTCGGACGTGCTCGTGGCCTTCGACCACTTCACGCACGAGGTGACGGTCGTGGCCAATGTCTTCGCCGAGGACGTCGAGGAGCTCGGGTTCGACGGCGCCTACACCACCGCTCGGGAGACGATCGCCGAGGTGCGCGAGCGACTCGCCGCTCCCGTCCCGCGCGCCCGCCGCGACCCGCGCGAGCCCCCAACCTTCACGTCTAACCTCGGCGAGGCCGGCTACGCCGCGGCGGTCGAGCGCGTCAAGGAGTACATCCGCGCGGGCGACTGCTACCAGGTCGTCCCGAGCCAGCGTTGGTCGGCCGACCTCCCGGTCGAGGCCTTCTCGATCTACCGCGGCTTGCGCACGGTGAATCCGAGTCCGTACATGTACTTCCTCGACTTCGGTGACTTCGAGATCGCCGGCGCCTCGCCCGAGTCGCTCGTCAAGGTGAGCGGCCGGCGAGCCGAGCAACGACCGATCGCCGGAACGCGCCCGCGCGCGCCCACCGCAGAGGAGGACCTTGAGCGCGCGCGCGAGCTGCTCGCCGACGAAAAGGAGCGCGCCGAGCACACGATGCTCGTCGACCTCGCGCGCAACGACCTGGGCCGAGTGTGCGAGTACGGGAGCGTGCGCGTCGACGAGCTCATGGTCGTCGAGACGTACTCGCACGTCCTGCACATCGTCTCCTCGGTCTCGGGCACGCTCGCGGACGGGGTGAGCGCGATCGACGCCCTGCGCGCGTCGCTGCCCGCGGGGACGCTCTCGGGCGCGCCGAAGATCCGCGCCTTGCAGATCATCGACGAGCTCGAGCCGGTCAAGCGGGGGCCCTACGGGGGCGCGGTCGGTTACTTGTCCTTCTCCGGGGGCCTCGACTCGTGCATCCTCATCCGCTCGGCGGTGGCCCGCGACGGCCGCGTGCACGTGCAGGCCGGCGGCGGGATCGTCGTCGACTCCGACCCCGGCTATGAATTGCGCGAGAGCGAGGCCAAGGCCGGCGCGGTGCGCACGGCGATCGAGCTCGCGTGTCGACAGCCGGACTGGGGTTGAGGGATCTATGCGCGTCCTCGTGCTCGACAACTACGACTCGTTCACCTGGAACCTCGTGCAGTACCTCGGGGAGCTCGGCTGCGACCCGACCGTCGTCCGCAACGACGAGGCCTCGGCCGACGAGCTCGTGGCGCGCGCGCCCGAGCGTGCGGTCGTCTCACCGGGCCCGTGCTCGCCCGCGGAGGCGGGCGTGTCGGTGGCGGCGATCAGGCGCCTCGCCGAGGCCGGGGTGCCTACGCTTGGCGTCTGCCTCGGCCACCAGGCGCTCGCCGCGGCGTTCGGCGGCCGCGTCGTGCGCGGGGAGCCGGTCCACGGCAAGGCGGCCGAGGTAGACCACGACGGGCGCACGATCTTCACCGGGCTCCCCCGCCCGCTGACCGCCGCGCGCTACCACTCACTCGTGGTCCATCCCGAGCTGCCCGAGTGCCTCGAGCGCTCGGCGAGCGCGAATGGCACGGTCATGGCCGTCCGCCACCGCGAGGTGCCCGCCGAAGGCGTCCAGTTCCACCCCGAGTCGGTGCTCACCGGCGAGGGGAGCGCGCTCCTCGCCAACTTCCTCGCCGCGAGCGGCTAGGCGCCGGGCCGTGCCGAATGCGCTCATCACCGCCGCGCTCGACCGCGTCGCCTCGGGTCGCGACCTGTCCGCGGACGAGGCGGCCGAGGTCCTGCGCGAGATCATGGAGGCGCGCGCGTCTGAGGTGCAGACCGCCGCGTTCCTTGTCGCCCTGCGCGCCAAGGGCGAGACCGTCGAGGAGCTCACGGGCCTCGCGCGCACGATGCGCGAACTGAGCCTGCGGGTCGAGCCGCCGGGAGGCGACGGCGGGGGGCTGCTCGACACGGCGGGAACCGGAGGCGGGCGGCCGACCTTCAACGTCTCGACGACGGCGGCGCTCGTGGCCGCCGGCGCGGGATGCCGCGTGGCAAAGCACGGCAACCGCTCGGCCACGGGCCTGTCGGGCTCGGCCGACCTGCTCGAGGCGCTCGGAGCCCGGATCGACCTCGAACCTCCGGCGATCGCCGAGTGCATAGCCGATACCGGGTTCGGCTTCATGTTCGCCCCGCGCCACCACGCCGCGATGCGCCACGTCGTGCCCGTGCGCAAGGAGCTCGCCGTGCGCAC
>DAIOHA010000167.1:0-3157 GCA_036744955.1 Thermoleophilaceae bacterium
GCGAGGGTGACGCCGATTCGAACGTCTCCGCGAGCCATGGGCTTCCTCAGTCTGGTCGATCGCGGCGCGGACGCAGAGAGCTCCGGTCCGCGCGGAGTCGGGCGAGTCTAGCGCTCCTCGCTCGCCTCCGGGCCCGGCTCCGCCCGCCCGTGGCGAAGACGGTCGCGCAGCAGCCAGAGGGCCACGACCACGAACGGGACGAGGTAGATCAGGCTCACAGCCCAGTGGCCGACGTGAGCGATCACGAGCACGGAGTCGAGCCTAGCCGCGCGGCCTCAGTCGCCGGGCGCGGTTGCCACCCCCCGCGGCCGCGGGGGCGGACCGGGCGCCGCCGAGGGCGTGCTTCTCGTCGGCGCCTCCGAGGCGAGTCGCCCGAGTGGAGCCGGTGAGAGGCCGCGCCGCCTCAGGGCGCCGAGGAGCCGCTCGAGGCCGACGGCGTCGCGGGCGGAGTCGATCCGGACGACGACGATCTCGCCTCGGTGCAGGGGTGGGCCGCCGCTCGACGCGCCTGCTTGGACGCTGCGGCTCCCGACCACGGGAGACCCACCGGCGCTCCGGGCGAGCGCGTACTGCCCGAGCGTCGCGCCGCGCGGCGGTGCGAGATAGAAGAACCGGCGCGGAAGGCCGAGCGCGCGCGCCTCGCGCCGAAGCAAGGCGCGCGTCGAGACCCAGCGTGAGAGCTTCGTCGGACGCAGCTCGGGGACGACCTCGTCGCCGAGCCGGCGCAGCGTGGCGATCGACGCGGAGTCTAAGGAGCGGTCGGCGAACGTTACCCGCGCGCCCGCGCGCGCGAGGCGGCGTCCGAGGGCCGCGGCGTCGTCCGCGGGCGCCTGCACGACCACGCCGACGAGCGGCGCGCGAACCGGCAGCTCGCGCACCGGCCTGAGCTTCTCGAAGCGCGCGGCGGCGACGCTGTAGGTCTCGTCGCTCGAGAGCGCGCCAGCGGCCAGCACCAGCGCAAGCGCAAGCGTGGCGAAGGCGCGGCCCGCGGCCAGCCGCCAGCGCGGGATGCGCCGGACGCGCGGGGCGAGCGAGCACACGAGAGCCGCTGCGCTGGATACCTCCCGCCCCTCCGTGCGCTCGCCGGGCCCGCCGCTCAGCGCGCGCTCGAGCGCATCGCTGAGCTCGGCTCGGCCTCGCGCCACCTCGGCGATGCCGAGCCTACCCATGGCGCGTGCGTTTGCTCGCCAGTGCCCGGGCGGCGGCGCGTAGATCACCGTTGCGCATCCGCGAGCGAGCGCCTCGAGCGCGGTCACGCCGCCGCCGGGGTGGACGAGCGCGTCGGCGGCGGCGAGCAGATCGCTCATCGCGTCGGTGAAGCCGAGCACCCGCACGCGCGGGTTCCCCGCATGCACGAGCTCGAGACGCTCGCGCAACGCGTCGTTGCGCCCGGCGACCGCGACCACGGTCGCCTCGTCGAGACCGAGCGCGACCGGCACCGCCCCCTCGATGTCCCCGATCCCCCAGCCGCCTCCGGCGACGACCACGACCGGCCCGCGCTCGGGCAGGTGGAGCGCGCTCCGCGCCTCGAGCCGCTCGAGCGGCTCGAGGAACGCACGGTCGACGACCGGCCGTACGCAGCAGACGCCCCCGGCACCGACCAACCGCTCGACCAGCGCGACCGACGGCGCGTGCATGACGAAGTGCTGATCGACGCCGCGGTTCGTCCAGAAGGGGAAGCTCGTCAGGTCGAGGATCGCGCTGGCGATCGGGACCTCGAGCTTGCCACGCCTCCGCAGCCGGCCGAGGACCGACGTCAGCCCCGGGTAGGTCGACACGACGACGTCGGGGCGCTCGTGCACGATCGCGCGCAAGAGGCCGCGCGCGCCAATCCAGTAGAGGACGCGCTCGGCTGCCCACCGGACCGGCGCCACGTGCATGAGCAGCGCGTAGACCGGCCCGAAGGTCCACGGGTAGCGCTCGAACTGCACGCGCGAGCCGTCGCGGATCACGCGCTGGAGCAGCCGCCCGAGCGCCGCGAGGCCGTCGCGGACCGTCACCTCCGCATCAAGCGATTCGAGCTCCACCGCGAGAGCGCGAGCGGCCGAGTCATGGCCCTCGCCCACGTCTGCGGAGAGGATCAGCACGCGCCGGCGCTCGCCAGACGCGGAAAGGCGGGGCGGAAGCTCAGCCAGGGAGCTCACAGCGGCTACGCAGACCCCTCACAGCACGACCACCGCGCGCAGCCTAACCCGCGCGCGGACGGAGAGACCTCGAGCCGTCCAGCGAGCGCGCCGACGGCCCGAAGGCGCCCTACGCTTAGCCGGCGATGGAGGTGAGTCCGGTCGAGATCCGCGTGCTCGGAGCGCTCGTCGAGAAGGCGCGGACCACGCCCGACGCATACCCGCTCACCCTGAACACGTTACGACTCGCCTGCAACCAGTCGACGAACCGCGACCCCGTCACCGACCTCGACGACGCGGCGATCCGGGCGGCGCTCGAGCGTCTCTCGGGCAGGCGGTGGGCGCGCCTCGCGAGCGGCGCGGGAAGCCGCGCCCCGAAGTATCGCCACCTGCTGAGCGACACGCTCGGCCTCGGCGACGACGAGCTGTCGCTGCTCGCCCTGCTCATGCTGCGCGGAGCGCAGACCCCGGGAGAGCTCAAGGCCCGGGGCGAGCGCCTACACCCGTTCGCCGACCTGTCAGCGGTCGAAGCGACGCTCGAGCGGCTTATTGAGCGCGGGCATGCTCGGCGGCTCGAACGCCGGCCGGGACAGAAGGAGGAGCGCTACGAGCAGACGCTCGGACGGCGGGCGGGCGGTGGCGAGGTCACGGGTGCGGGCGCCGGGCCAGCGCCTGAGGGCGACCCGACGCAGGCGCCGTCGCGCGAGCCGTGCTCGGACCGCCGGGTCGCCACCGGATCGGCCGGGGAGTCGCTCGAAGATCGCGTCGCCCGCCTCGAGGAGGAGGTCTCCTCGCTTCGGGCCACGGTCGAGCGGTTGCGCGCTCCGGGCGACGCGGCCTGACGCGCCGGGCGTGCGACGGGGCGGCCGCCCCCGCAAGCGGCGTTCAGCGCAGCGCTCGACTCAGTCGCGAGCGGCGGCGAAAGCGGGTCGAGCCGAGGCTGCTCCCTCCACCTCGGACGCGGAGGACCTTCGGCCGCCGGTCGGTATCGACGCTGCCCAGTGTGATCAGCCGGATGAGTGCGTTGACGAGCT
>DAIOHA010000168.1:0-3145 GCA_036744955.1 Thermoleophilaceae bacterium
CTCCCGCCCCTCAAGCGCGGCGTGCGCGGCCGATAGGCGAGCCATGACCCGGTCGCCTCTCCAGCCCGCGCCGCCTCTGCCCGGCGCGCCGCCTGCCCGGCTCGTCCCTCCGTCGCCGCGCTCCGGGGGCGTCGTACCTGGTAGCCCAGCTGCTCGTGGCCGCCGTAGCGATCGCCTGCGTGCAGGCCGCGCCCGCGGGCTTGCGCGAGTCGCGCAGGAGCCCGCCGCCGGAAAGCACCGCTTCGACTACATCGGCTTCAAGGTCGAGGGCTGCCGCGCGCTGCCACTCGCCGTGCGCGGCCCGCTGGCGCGGAGGGCCGCTCGCCCGCACCGACAGATCGCGGGCGGCGCGTCGCCCGCCGACCGCCTCCGCGCACGCGGCGGAGCGGCGACAATGGGGCGGTGGCGACCGAGGCGACGGGGTTCGGGCTGACGGAGGTGCTCGCGGCGCTGCGAGACGAGCTCGCGGCGCTGGCGCTCGCGCTCGAGGTGCCGGGCGCCGACGGCGCGCGCGCCGTGCGCGACGAGCTCGTGGCCCAGATCGACGACTACCTGCTGCCGCGGCTGCGGCAGATGGGCGCGCCCCTGCTCATGGTCGTCGGAGGGTCCACGGGGGCGGGCAAGTCGACGCTCGTAAACAGCCTCGTGGGCGCGGAGGTGAGCCCCTCGAGCGTGCTTCGCCCGACGACGCGCGCGCCCCTGCTCGTGTGCCACCCCGGCGACCTCCCTTGGTTCGAGGGCGACCGCGTCCTGCCCGGCCTGAGCCGGACGGTCGGCGGCCTGGCGGGCTCGGGAGGCCTCGGCCTCGTCCCGACCGAGGCACTCCCGCGCGGGCTCGCCCTGCTCGACTCGCCCGACATCGACTCGGTTGAGGAGGCCAACCGCGAGCTGGCACGGCAGCTGCTCGCGGCCGCCGACGCGTGGCTCTTCGTGACCACCGCCGCGCGCTACGCCGACGCGGTGCCGTGGGACCTACTCGCCGCGGCACGCGAGCGCGGCACCTCGCTCTCGCTCGTCCTCAACCGCCTGCCCGCCGGGGCCGACGAGGTCGAGGGCCACCTTCGGAGCATGCTCGCCGAGCGCGGGCTCGAGGCCGCCGACCTGCTCGTGGTCGCGGAGAGCGCGGTCTCGGACGGCCTCCTGCCTGCGCGCGCGCTCGGACCGGTGCGCGCGTGGCTCGACGGGCTCGCGGCCGACTCGGGCGAGCGCGACGCGCTCGTGCGCCGCACGCTCACCGGCGCCCTCGCCAGCATCGGCCCCCGGGCCGGCGAGGTCGAGCGCACCCTGGCCGAGGAGTGCGCCGCGGCGAGGGAGCTGCGCGTCGACGTCGAGTCGGCGTACGCGGCCGCGCTCGCCGAGGTGGACGAGGCGGTGCGCAGCGGTGCGCTCCTGCGCGGCGAGGTGCTCGCCCGCTGGCACGACGTGATCGGGACGGGCGACATCATGCGCGCGATGGAGACGCGCATCGGCTGGCTACGCGACCGCGTGCGCTCGCTCGTCACCGGTTCGGCGCCCGCCGACGCGGAGCTCAAGGCGACGGTGCGCACGACCGTCGACGGCCTCGTGCACGCGGCGGCCGACCGCGGCGCCGAGCGCGCGGCGCGCGCCTGGCGCGGCAACCCGGCCGGGCGCGCCCTGGTCGGCGAGGGAGCGCGCCTCGACGCCGCCTCATCCGACCTGCTCGAGCGCACGGGCCGGGAGGTCCGCGACTGGCAAGGCCACGTCTTCGACCTCGTGCGCGAGGAGGGCGCGAGCAAGCGCACGACCGCCCGCGTCGCCTCGCTGGGGGTAAACGGCGCGGGCCTCACGGTCATGCTCGCCGTCTTCGTCCACTCCGCGGGCCTGAGCGGGGCCGAGGTCGTCATCGCGGGCGGGACGAGCGCGCTCAGCCAGAAGGTGCTCGAGGCGATCTTCGGCGACCAGGCCGTGCGCTCGCTCGCGGCGCGGGCGCGGACCGACCTGCTCGCGCGCGTCGAGCGGCTGCTCGACGAGGAGGCCGCGCGCGACGCGCGCCTGCTCGACGGCGTCGCCCCCGCGCCCGAGTCGGACGAGCGCCTGGCCGCGGTGCTGCGCGCGGTCGAGCGCGCGCGGTGAGCGACGAGCTCGACCGGCGGCTGTCGGCGCTCGCCCACGCCGTCGAGCTCGCCGACGGGCGGCTCGACCCCGCGACGGTCGAGCCAGCGCGAGCGGTCGTCCGCCGCGCGGGAGAACGCCTCGGCCTCGACCTCGAGACCACCGTGGCCGCGCTCGCCGGCCCCACGGGCGCCGGCAAGTCGACGCTCTTTAACGCGCTGGCAGGAGCGGAGCTCGCGCGCGCGAGCCGGCGGCGCCCGACGACCTCGGCGGCCACGGCCGCGGTCTGGGGCGAGGCTCCCGACGCGCTCCTCGACTGGCTCGAGGTCCCGCTGCGCCATCCCATGGGCGACGGCGCGCTCGATGGCCTCGTGCTCCTCGACCTCCCGGATTTCGACTCCGTCGAGGCGAGCCACCGCGTCGAGGTCGACCGGCTCACAGGGCTCGTCGACTTGCTCGTCTGGGTCGTCGACCCGCAGAAGTACGCCGACGCGGCGCTGCACGAGCGCTACCTCCGCGAGCTGTCGACCCACACGGGTTCGATGGCGGTGGTGCTGAACCAGGCCGATCTGCTCGACCCCGACGAACTAGGCGCCTGCCGCCGCGACCTGGTACGCGTGCTCGAGGACGACGGCCTCGGGCGCGTACCCGTGCTCGCAGCCTCGGCGGTCACGGGCGAGGGCCTCGACGTGCTCCTCGATCTTCTGCGTCGGCGGGTCTCCGAGCGGGGCGCGGCGCTCGAGCGACTCGCCGCCGACGTCGCGAGGGTCGTGCCTTCCGTGGCGCGCCACTGCGACGCCGACGCGCGCGCCGGAATCGAAGGTCCGGCGCGCGAGCGACTGCTCGTCGCGCTCGCGGGCGCCGCCGGCGTCGCCGCGGTCGTCGAGGCCGTCGAGCGCGCCCATCGTCGTCGCGGCGCGCTGGCAACCGGCCTGCCGTACCTGCGCTGGGTCCGCCGCGTCGGGCCCGATCCGCTGCGGCGCCTCGGCCTGTCCGACCGGCCCGACGAGGGCGAGCACACCTCGCTGCCGGCGCCGACGCCGGTCGTGCGCTCGGGCGCGACCTCGGCGCT
>DAIOHA010000169.1:0-3132 GCA_036744955.1 Thermoleophilaceae bacterium
CCCCAGGTGAGCTGCGGCTCGATCGCGGCGAGCGTGCCGGCGGTGTCGCGGCCCCTTACGCCGATCACCTCGTTCATGAAGCGCCGGAAGAAGACGGCGTGGCGCACCTCGTCCACCTGCTGGGTGGTCAGGAAGTACTTCTGCTCCTCGCGCGGGGCCGCGTCGATGTAGGGCGAGAGGTTGTCGGCCACCGCGTCCTCGCCCCAGAAGAAGAGCGCGTAGTTCCACAACGCGGCCGTGCGCTCGAAGTCCGAGAAACGTTCCTCCCAGTGCTCGCGGTCGACCGAGAAGTCAAGCTCCGTCGCGCGCCAGTTGCCCCGCTCCCAGCGGGCGTAGAGGTCGTCGTAGCTGAGCCCTTCGGCGGCGGAGCGGGGTGCTTCGGTCACGGCCATCGACGAGTCTCCTTGAGCGAGCGGGTCGTTACTCGGATAACGCACATTATCCGAGTGAGCGGCGCGACGCTACGCCCTAGCCGCGCGCGCCGATCCGCGGGCGTCGCTCGGTAGGATCGGCGGGTGAGCGAGCCGCGCCAGACGAGGCGGGAGCGCCGCGCCGAGACGCGCGAGCGCCTGCTCGAGTCGGCGGCGCGCGTGTTCGCACGCGAGGGCTACGCCGGCGCCTCGGTCGAGGAGGTCGCCCGCGACGCCGGCTTCTCGACGGGCGCGCTCTACTCGAACTTCGACGGCAAGGAGGACCTCTTCCTGGCCCTGCTCGCGCACACCGTCGAGCGGATCTCGGGGCGCGTGGCCGAGGCGATCGCCGAGCGCCCGACGATCGACGAGCGCGCGCACGTCGCCGCCGCCGAGTGGATGCGCTTCGTCGAGCGCGAGCCCGAGCAGGTGCTCCTGTTCATGGAGTTCTGGGCATACGCCGTGCGCGACCCCGAGGTGCGGCCGCGCTTCGCTCACGCCTACGCGGCTCCGCGCGCGGCGACCGCGCGCCTGATCGACGACTCGGCGCGCGCCCTCGGCATGCGCCCGACGCTGCCCGCCGAGCAGCTCGCGACTGCCATCGACGCGCTCGCCGATGGGCTCGCCCTGCAGCGCCTGATCGACCCCGAGTCGGTCCCTGACGGGCTCTTCGGCGACGTGCTTTCTCTGCTGCTTGCGGGGGCGAGCGCGCGCGCCGCGGAGCCGACCCCCAACGGTGTTAGCCTCGGTCACATGACCACCTCGCAGAGCTCCCTCGCCGGCCTCGATCTCGTCGCGAGCGGCAAGGTGCGCGACATCTACCGCGACGACGGGCGCCTGCTCATGGTCGCCTCCGACCGCGTCTCGACCTACGACGTCGTCCACCCGACGCCCGTGCCCGACAAGGGCAAGGTCCTCGCCGGATTGTCGGCTTTCTGGTTCGAGCGCACCCAGGAAATCTGCCCCAACCACCTGCTGTCGTTCATCGAGGTCCCCGACGAGGTCTGCGGGCGCGGCCTGCTCGTTGAGGAGCTCGAGATGTTCCCGGTCGAGTGCGTGGTGCGCGGCTACCTCACGGGCTCGGGCTTCAAGGACTACCTCGCAAACGGCGCGGTTTGCGGCATCGAGCTTCCGGACGGGCTCGAGGAGTCGGCGGAGCTCCCAGAGCCGATCTTCACGCCCGCGACGAAGGCCGACGTCGGCGACCACGACGAGAACGTCAGCTTCGACCGCGCGGCGGAGATCGTCGGCGACCGCGAGTTGCTCGAGGAGCTACGCCGACTGTCGCTCGAGCTCTACCGCTTCGCCGCCGACCACGCGCGCGAGCGCGGGATCATCCTCGCCGACACGAAGCTCGAGTTCGGCCGCGACCGGGAGGGCCGCATCGTGCTCGCCGACGAGGTCTTCACCCCGGACTCCTCGCGCTTTTGGCCCGCCGACCAGTACGAGCCCGGCCGCGGGCAGCGCTCGTTCGACAAGCAGTTCGTTCGCGACTGGGTGACCGAGCAGGGCTGGGACAAGAGCCCGCCGGCGCCCGAGCTGCCCGACGGTGTGGTCGAGGGCACGCGGCAGCGCTACGTCGAGGCCTACGAGCGCATCACCGGCGAGCCGTTCGACGCGTGGCTCGAGCGGACGGGGGCGGCGGGCGGCTGACCGCCCCGGGTCGGTTGAAGGTCCGCGTCCTCATCCGTCCCAAGCAGGGCATCCTCGACCCGCAGGGCCAGGCCGTCGAGCGTGCGCTCCCCGCGCTCGGTTTCGAGGGCGTCGAGTCGGTCCACGTCGGTCGCCTCGTCGAGCTCGAGGCGGCCGACCCCGAGCGGGTTGGCGAGATGTGCGAGCAGCTCCTCGCCAACCCCCTGATCGAGGACTACGAGATCGAGACCGTGGAAGGCGGCGCCGGCTCCGAGGGGAGCGCCCGGCCGCGTTCGGCGGAGGTGGGAGCCGCGACGTGAGGTTCGGGGTCGTTCGCTTTCCCGGCTCCTGCGACGAGCGCGACGCGGCCCTCGCGTGCGAGCGCTTCGGCGAGGCCGTGGTCCTGTGGCACCGCGACCGCGACCTGCGCGGGGTCGACGCCGTCGTCCTTCCAGGCGGGTTCTCCTACGGCGACTACCTGCGGGTGGGCGCGATTGCCCGCTTCTCACCGGTCATGGAGGCGGTGTGCGAGTTCGCACGCGCGGGCGGGCCGGTGCTCGGTATCTGCAACGGCTTCCAGGTGCTGTGCGAGGCGGGGCTGCTCCCGGGCGCGCTCCTGCCGAACACGGGCCTGCGCTTCCTATGTCGGCAGGTCGAGGTGGAGGTCGTGAACGATGAGATCGCCTTCACGCGCGCGTGCGCGCGCGGGGAGCGCCTGTCGCTGCCCGTCAAGCACGGCGC
Source organism: Thermoleophilaceae bacterium (assembly GCA_036744955.1). Classification (GTDB taxonomy): domain Bacteria; phylum Actinomycetota; class Thermoleophilia; order Solirubrobacterales; family Thermoleophilaceae; genus JACCUC01. The sequence continues at coordinate 2,784 of DAIOHA010000169.1, forward strand.
GGGCCGCTTCTACGCGCCCGACGCGGAGCTCGATGAGCTGGAGGCGAACGGCCAGGTCGCGCTGCGCTACGCGCCGGGCCACAACCCCAACGGGTCGGCGCGCGACGCCGCCGGGGTGACGAACGCAGGCGGCAACGTGCTCGGGCTCATGCCGCATCCCGAGCACGCCGTCGAGGCCCTCACTGGCTCGACCGACGGCGTGCGGCTGTTCGCGTCAGCGGCCGGGTGGGCGGGCGCGGCGATGCCGGTGGCCGCGTGAGCGGCGCCGCCACCGTCGAGCGCCCCCCCGCCCGCCACCGCGAGCTCGGCCTGACCGACGCGGAGTACGAGGGCATCCGCGACCGGCTCG
>DAIOHA010000170.1:0-3128 GCA_036744955.1 Thermoleophilaceae bacterium
CCTCGCGCCGCAGCTCGTCGTCGAGCTCGAGGTCGAGCGCGACCGCGTGGCCGCCCGAGCGCTCGAGCTGATAGCCGGGACGCGGACGCATCACGAGCGTGACGTCGTCGGCCCCAAGCACGTGCTCGTGGCCGTCGATCGACACGCCGACCGAGCCGCCGGAGCCCAGGGTCTCGGCGGCCGAGCGCGCGTCGAGCCCCGCGACCGCGGCCGCGACCTGCGGCATGTGCTTGCCGAAGCGAGGTCCGAGCGCGCGGTAGTTGGGCTTGAGCTCCCAGTCGGCGAGCTCGTCGGCGTCGCTCACGAAGCGCAGGCGCTTGACGTTGAGCTCCTCGAGCACAAGCGGCTCGAGGCGATCGATCGCGTCGCGCTCCTCGTCGCGCGCTACCACGATCGCCTGGCGCAGGGGCTGTCGAACCTTGACCTTGGACTGGGCGCGCGCCGCGCGACCGAGCTCGACGGCCTCGCGGACCGTGGCCATGTCCGCCTCGAGCCGCTCGTCGCGTCGTGCGGGCTCGGGCTCGGGGAAGTCGCACAGGTGCACCGACGGCTCCGAGCCGTCGAGGTTCTCGTAGATCTCGTCGGCGACGAAGGGCACGAGCGGGGCGAGCAGCTTCGACAGCTCGACGAGGCAGTGGCGCAGGGTGGCGAGCGCGGCCGGGTCGCCGTCCCAGAAGCGCCGCCGCGAGCGACGCACGTACCAGTTGGAGAGCTCGTCGGCGTAGGCGGCGAGCGCGCGCCCGGCTAGCGTCGTGTCGTAGTGGTCGAGGCGGTCGATAGCGAGCTCGGTGGTCGCCTGAAGGCGCGACAGCGCCCAGCGGTCGAGTTCGGTGAGCTTCTCGTCGCCGGCCTCCGCGAGCGGAGGCGGCTCGACGTCGGCCGCGTTCGCGTACAGGACGAGGAACGAGTAGGTGTTCCACAGCGTGAGCATGAACTGGCGCACCGCCTCGCCGACCGTCTCGAGCGAGAAGCGGTAGCCGTCCCACGGCTGTTTCGAGGTGAAGTAGTACCAGCGGAAGGCGTCGGCGCCGTGGGCCTCGATCACGTCCCAGGGCACGACCACGTTGCCGCGGCTCTTCGACATCTTGTGTCCCTCGGGGTCGAGGATCAGGCCGAGGCAGAGGACCGTTAGGTACGACGACGTGCCGTAGAGCAGCGTCGAGACGGCGAGCAGCGAGTAGAACCACCCGCGCGTCTGGTCGAGCCCCTCGCAGATATAGTCGGCGGGAAAGCGCTCTCTGAAGGTTTCCTCGTTCTCGAACGGAGCGTGCCACTGCGCGAACGGCATCGAGCCCGAGTCCCACCACGCGTCGATGACCTCGGGCACGCGCCGCATCTCCTCGCCGCAGTCCGGGCACGGAAAGGCGACGTCGTCGATGTAGGGCTTGTGCAGGTCGCCCGGCACGGCGTCGGCCCCGGCGAGCTCACGCAGCTCGGCTACCGAGCCGACGCAGCGCTCGTGGGGCTCCGCGCCCGCACAGCGCCAGATCGGCAGCGGCGTGCCCCAGTAGCGCTCGCGCGAGATCGCCCAGTCGACGTTGTTCTCGAGCCAGTTGCCGAAGCGCCCGTGCTTGATGTGCTCGGGGTACCAGGTGATCTCCTCGTTCGCGGCGAGCAGCTCGTCGCGGACCGCCGTCGTGCGCACGTACCAGCTCGCCTTGGCGTAGTAGAGGAGCGGCGTGCCGCAGCGCCAGCAGTGCGGGTAAGCGTGCTCTAAGCGCTCGTCGCGAAACAGGCGCCCCGACTCGCGCAGCGCCTCGACGATGTCGGAGTCGGCGTCCTTGACGAAGCGGCCGGCGAACGGGCCGCCCCGCTCGTCGAAGGTGCCGTCCTCGCGCACCGGATTGATCACCGCGAGCCCGTGGCGCTCGCCGAGGCGGAAGTCGTCCTCGCCGAAGGCGACCGCGGTGTGGACCACGCCGGTGCCCTCCTCCGTGGTGACGAAGTCAGCGTCGAGGACGGTGTGCCCGCGGGGGCCGTAGTCGTCGATGTAGGGAAAGGGGGGCTCGTAGGCGGTGCCGAGGACATCCGAGCCCGGCATCCGCTCCTTGACCTCGGCCCCCTCCCCGAGCACCCGCTCGACGAGCGCGTCGGCGAGGATGAGGGTCTCCCCGTCCACACACGCGCGCGCGTAGGTGACCTCGGGGTGCACGGCGAGCGCGGCGTTCGAGATCAGCGTCCATGGGGTGGTCGTCCACCCGAGGAAGGAAACGCCCTCCTCGCCGCGGACGGGGAAGCGCACGTACACCGACGGGTCGACGACGTCCTCGTAGCCCGATGCGACCTCGTGCGAGGAGAGTGCGGTGCCGCAGCGCGGGCAGTAGGGGACGACGCGGCGGCCCTGCTCGAGGAGCCCCTTCTCCCACGCCTGCTTGAGCGACCACCACACCGACTCCACGTAGGAGTTGTCCATAGTCAGGTAGGCGTCCTCGGTGTCGATCCAGAAGCCGATCCGTTCGGTCAGCCGGTTCCACTCGTCGACGTAGGCGAGGACCGACTCGCGGCAGCGCGCGTTGAACTCCGCCACGCCGTAGCGCTCGATGTCCTCCTTCGACTTGATGCCGAGCTCGCGCTCGATCTCGAGCTCGACGGGCAGGCCGTGACAGTCCCAGCCGGCCTTGCGGTGCACGAGGTGGCCGCGCATCGTCTTGTATCGCGGAAAGACGTCCTTGAACACGCGCGAGAGCACGTGGTGGGAGCCCGGGCGACCGTTGGCAGTGGGCGGGCCCTCGTAGAAGACGAATGGAGGGGCACCCTCGCGGCGGCGGATCGACTCGCCGAAGACATCCCGCGCGCGCCAGCGCTCGAGGACCTCCTCCTCGAGGGCGGGAAAGGACTTGCCGGGCTCGACGGGGCGAAACGGGGACACGCCACGTCGATTCTATGAAGGCGGATGCGGCGCGCCGCCACGGCGCGGCTTTTCCCGCTGCGAGCGGCGAGCGTGTCCGTGCGCGGGGGACAATCCGACCGCCCGAGCGACGAAGATCCGACGATGCCGAGACGCAGGCCCAGGGCGGGGCCCGACGGCTCCGGTAGGCGCCGCGCCCGCGGCGCTCGGGCGGACGGACCACCCCCCGGTGGCGCTCGTCGCGGCGGCCGCGGCTGCGGTCGCCGGCTTCGTCGCGGTC
>DAIOHA010000171.1:0-3080 GCA_036744955.1 Thermoleophilaceae bacterium
GTCGTACGGCTCTCCGTCGTTGAAATGGTTTCGATTACGCATGGCCACCACATCCTTCGGTAGTCACCGATGTCGTGAGGGCGGTAGGTGGACGTTCGGGTGCAGCGTGCGCAGACGTACATGATCGATCGAGCCCTCCAGAAGGGGCTGTACCTCTGGGCCGAGGGTGCGCAAGTCTGAGCGCGTGGCCGACCTCGTGAACGCCACCGCGCGCGCGTTCGGCCTGTAGCCGTAGTCGCGACGAGTGACCTTGCACGGGGTTGAAGCCGCTCACGTCGGTTCCCAGGCGCGAGTGCCAGAACGCCTCCCCAGTGCAATTTGCAGTCTCCGTACTCGATGAACTTGACGTCGCCTATCGTGGCGAAGCTGTCGGGAGCTATGTCAACGCGGTCGAGGCCGTTCCATTCCGCAATGGAAAAACCGGCGGGCGACGCCGTACCGGGTCGCGTCCTCCCATCGGATCTCGCAATCCCAAGGGACGGAGCAGTCGAGCGAGTCGCGACCGATGCTGTGCGCCGACGCAATCGGGCGCCAACACAGGTACAGCGAGAGCAGCAGCAGCGCACCTCTCGCTGAGCTGAGCATGGGCTCGAGGGTCTGCGCTGTTGCGCCCGACTTCGCGGACGCGTTGTCTGTTGTCTTTGCATGCCCTGCAGAGCTTCCGCGCGCAGTTATCTCCCCTGTCGCCGGGCCGAGGGCAACCGCGCCGACGGCATCAGCGCATGAAGAAAACGACCACGGCCGGACCCACGAGCGTGGCGGCGATCACCAGCATTACCCCGAGAGCGACGAGCGTGCGCAGGCCGAACAGGTGGCCGAGGCCCCCGATCGCGAAGCCGAGCCCGAGCAGGATCAGGAACGGCTCGAGCGGCAGGTCGGACGGAAAGTTCAGCTCAGACGAGTCGATCGCGGAAGTATCCTCGAGGGATGCCCGCCCCCGTCGCAAGCGCCGAGGAGATGGCCGCGAGTCTCAGCAAGGCCGGCTACCTGGCGGGCGAGCCGGCCGCGCTCGTGTCCTTTCTCGCCACCCGGCTCGGCAAGCCTGTGCTCGTCGAGGGGCCCGCGGGCGTCGGCAAGACCGAGCTCGCCAAGGCGCTCGCGCGCGTGACCGAGCGCCGCCTCGTGCGGCTCCAGTGCTACGAGGGCCTCGACGAGGCAAAGGCCCTCTACGAGTGGAACTACCGCAAGCAGCTTCTGCGCATCCAGACCGAGGCTGCGGGCACAGGCTGGGACGAGGTTCAGGAGGACATTTTCGGCGAGGAGTTCCTTCTCTCGCGGCCACTGCTCGAGGCAATCGCCTCGCCCGAGCCCGTCGTGCTCCTGATCGATGAGATCGACAAGACCGACCAGGAGTTCGAGGCAATGCTGCTCGAGCTGCTCTCCGACTTCCAGGTCTCGATCCCCGAGCTCGGGGCGATCGAGGCGCGCAGCCGGCCGCTCGTCCTGCTCACCTCGAACAACGCGCGCGAGCTGACCGAGGCGCTCAAGCGCCGCTGCCTGTACCTGTGGCTCGACTACCCCGACGTCGAGCGCGAGCTCGAGATCGTGCGCCTGCACGCCCCCGAGATCCCCGAGACGACCGCGCGCCGGCTGATCGAGGTCGTGCACATGGTGCGCGCGCTCGACCTCAAGAAGCCGCCCTCGATTGCGGAGTCGATCGACTGGGCGCGCGCGCTGCTGCTGCTGGGCGCCGACGAGCTCGACGCCTCGGTGTTCGAGCGCACGCTGAGCATCATCGTCAAGCACCGCACCGACCTCGACACGGTGGCCGAGCGGGTCGGCGTCAAGCTCGCCTCCGATGGCCTCTTCGGGGCGAGGCGCAGCGCCTGAGGACGGCGGGAAGCGCGCGGGCGCTCGTCCCGCCGCACCCGCCGATCGCACTCGCCCGCATCCCGGGCCGACCGGGCTCGACGCGCGCGTGCTCGAGCTCGGCGAGGAGCTGCGGCGCGAGGGCGTCGCAGTTGGGACCTCGGAGCTGCTCGATGCCTTCACCGCGCTCGGGGAGGTGAGCTGGACCGACGAGCGCGCGTTTCGCGAGGCGCTCGCGACGACGCTCGCAAAGTCGCCCGACGACCGGCGCGTCTTCGATGCCGTCTTCGATCGCTTCTTCTTCCGCGCTGTCGAGCGCGAGGCGATCGAGCGCGGGCTGAGCGAGCACCGCTTCGAGGCCGGCGGCGACGAGGACGGCGAGCGCATCGACTTCGACGATCTGAGCGACGCCGTGCGCGCCGCTCTCCGCGCCGGCTCGGACGGCGAGATGCGCGACCTCGCGCGCCTGTCGATCGCCGCGCTCGGCCGGGGCGGCGAGGGCTCGGGCGTGGTCGGCGTCGACGTGCAGCGCATCCGCCGCGCGCTCGGCCTGCGCGGCGAGCGCAGCCGCGAGCCCGCGGAGGGCGAGCCCGAGGGAGCCGTGCCCGCCGACGAGCTGCGCCGGTTCGAGCGCCACCTGCGCCGCGAGCTCGAGCGCGACGCCGTCGAGCGCACGCAGGCGCTCCCGCCGGCGCGGCCGCTGCGCGAGCTCGACCGCGCGCTGCCGAGCGCGCCGCTTCAGGATCTCGCCGCGGTCCATCGCGTGGCCGCACAGCTCAAGCGCCGGCTCGCCACCCAGGGCCACGAGGCGCGCGGGCGCCGCCGCGCGGGCACTGTCGACGTGCGGCGAACCATGCGCGCCTCGCTCGAGACGGGCGGAGTGCCGCTGCGCCTGCGCCATCGCCCGCGCCGGCCCCGGCGTCCCGAGCTGTACCTTCTGTGCGACGTTTCGACGAGCGTGACGAGCGCCAGCGTGTTCTTCCTCTCGGTCCTCCACGCGCTCCACGACGCCTTTCGGCGCATGCGCTCTTTCGTGTTCGTCGAGCGGATCTCGGAGGTCACGGACCTGTTCGCGCGCGAGCGCTCGTTCGAGGCCGTGGCGCGCGCGATCGCAACGGACGCCGGCGTCGCCGACGTTTCCGGGTACACCGACTACGGCCGCGTGTGGCTCGAGTTCCTCACCGAGGTCGTCGACGATCTCGATCCGCGCTCGACCGTGATCGTGCTCGGCGACGCGCGCACGAACGGTCGCGAGCCGCACGCGCGCGCGT
>DAIOHA010000172.1:0-3060 GCA_036744955.1 Thermoleophilaceae bacterium
TTGAAGCCGCCGAACTTGTCCTTAGCGTGGGCGTGGTCGCCTCCCGGGGCTGCGTGACCAAAGCCTGCGTGATCCGGACCGTCCGGACGGTCGCGCTCGGTCTCCCTGTTCGCCATGGCCGTCTCCTTCGCTCGCGGGTACCCTGTTCTTCCCTGCGGCCGGAGTTCGACACCGAGCGCCCGTATCCGCTCGAGAAGCCCCCTTGGCGCCCGCCGGACCGCTACGCGAGCGCGGCTTGGCCCTCGCCGGGTTTCTCGATCGGCTGGCCGATCCGCTCCCAGCGCGGCACACCGCCGTTCACCACGTGGAGGACTTGGCGCGCGCCCAGCCGCTGGAGCAGGCTCGAGGCGACGGCCGCGCGTTGACCTGAGGCGCAGACCACGGCGACGGGCCGCTCGGGGTAGAGCTCGTCGGGAAGCTCGTGAATGTCGTGCCACGGCGTGAACAGCGAGCCGGGGATGTATCCGGCGTCGCGCTCGGATCGCTCGCGCACGTCGAGCACCTGGAGCGCGGGGTCGGCGGCGCGCCGCTCGGGCAGCTCGTCGAGCTCGATGCGCTCGATCCGCTCGGCCGCGCGCCGCTCGCGTCGCCAATCGGTCATACCGCCGTGCAGGTAGCCGCCGAGCCTGCGGATCCCCACGGCGAGGGCGAGCGTGGCCGCGCGGAGCGCGTCCTCGTCGTAGCGGCCGACAAGGACCACCTCCTCGTCGCGGTCGGCGAGCCATGCGAGGCGCGTGCCGAAGCCAGCCTGCACGGCCGGGATGCACGCGGCGCCGGGGATGTGCGCGTCGTCGAACTGGAGGTCGGTGCGGACGTCGACGAGGAAGGCGCCGGTCCGCCGCTTCTCCTCGACCTGGCGCGGCGCGAGCGGAGGCACCTCGACGCCCTCGGTCACGAGCTCGCCGCGGTTGAGCTCGACGATCGCCTCGAAGTTGGGCGGCTGGGGACCGAGGCCCGCGACCGACCGCTCGACGAACCGCTCCTCGTCCTCCACCTCGAGCATCTCGTTGTGCGCGCGCTCGTACCCGAGCGTCGAGGCCACCTTCATGTCCATCCCCGGACCTCCGCACAGCGAGCCGCCGAGGTGACCGGGCCAGACCTCGACCTCGCGAGGGAGCGGCAGGATCTTCTCGCGCAGGCTGCGGAAGATCCCACGCGCGCCGTCCCGCTTGTCGATCGCCAGATCGGGGCGGGCGACGTCGCCCACGAACAGCGAGTCGCCGGTGAGCAGCGCCCACGGCTCGTCGCCGCGTCGCGTGTCGACCAGCGCGAAGGCCGTGTGCTCGGGGCGGTGGCCCGGCGTGTGCAGGGCGCGCACGCGCAGGCTCCCGAGCTCGAGCTCGTGTCCGTCGTCGAAGGGCTCGTGCGTATAGGAAGCCTGCGCCTCCCGGTGGATGTGGATGGTCGCACCGGTCGCCGCGGCGAGGCGGCCATGCCCGGACACGTGGTCGGCGTGGTTGTGGGTCTCGAGGATGTGCTCGATCGAGACGCCCATATAGCGAGCGAGCTCGAGGTACTCGTCGATCTCGAACTTGGGATCGACGATCGCGGCGACGCCGGCCTCCTCGTCGCCGATCAGGTAGGAGGCACAGCCGAGGTCGTCGTGGGGGATCTGGCGGAAGATCATCCGGCGCTCCCAACCCGAGCGTACCCGGCGCGGCCAGCGCCGGCGCCTTGAGCAAAACACCGTTCCGGTGTAGTTTGACGGTCCTCGCCTCGCCGTTCGAGAGGAGCCCCGCAACATGGCCCTCGCCTCCCACGCTCCGAATCAGCTCGCTTCGCGCATGCGGCGCAGGAACACGCGCAAGCTGGCTGCAGAGCTCGAGCGCCTCGAGCGCGCCGCCCGCGCGGCGCGCGATGAGCGCGAGCAGCTCGAGGCGAGCGATCCCACACCGCGGGCGCGCAGCGTCCTCGCCGCGGCGCGCCGGCGCGAGCAGGCTTTGCGAATCGGCGTGGGCGGCTGCCGCGCGGAGATGTTCAAGCTGGTCGTCCGCGACGGAGGCCGGGACGTGGGGGACGGCTCGGGACTGGCCAGCGGGGGGCGACCGTGAAGCTCGAGGGCATTCATCACATCACGGCGATCACCGGCGACGCCCCGCGCAACGTCGACTTCTACACCCGCGTGCTCGGCCTGCGCATGGTCAAGCAGACCGTCAACCAGGACGACCCGACCGTCTACCACCTCTTCTACGGAGACGAGGAGGGCGCGCCCGGCAACGATCTCACCTTCTTCGAGTATCCCGGCGCCGCACCGGGACAGGCCGGCGTAGGCATGGTGCACCGCGTCGTGTGGCGCGTCGGCTCCTCCGCGGCGATCGACTTCTGGCGCGAGCGCCTCGCCGACGAGGGCGCCGAGCCGCGCGCCGAGGACGGCGCGCTCGTGTTCGCCGACCCGGAGGGCCTAGAGCACGAGCTGCGGGTAAGCGACGTCCCCGACGAGCCGCTCATCGCGCAGGCGCGCGAGGTGCCCGACGAGCACGCGCTCCAGGGCTTCGACGCGGTGCGCGCGTTCACCGCCTACCCCGAGCACAGCCGCCGGCTGCTCGAGGACGCGCTCGCCTTCGAGCCGCGTGCCGAGGGCGAGTGGGAGGCGCGCGGGTCCGCGCGGGGCGGGCGGATCGCCTACGACCGGAACGACCGGCCCGGTCGACCGGGCGCGGGCACGGTCCACCACGTCGCCTGGGCGACGCACATGGACGAGCAGGAGGCGTGGCGTGAGCGCGTGCTCGCGGTCGGCGCGCGCCCGACCCCGGTGATCGACCGCTTCTACTTCCGCTCCGTCTACTTCCGGGAACCGAGCGGCGTCCTGTTCGAGCTCGCGACGATCGGCCCGGGCTTCACGGCCGACGAGCCGGCCGAGACGCTGGGCGAGCGGCTCTCGTTGCCGCCGAACTACGAGGGTCTGCGCGACCGTCTCGAAGAGACGCTTACGCCTCTGCCCGACGCCACGCGCTGGCGTCGCGCGGCGCCCGTTCAGGGGTGATCTGCGCGGCGGCGACCGCACGCCTGACCAACCTCCTGAGTCGCCCGCGTGCGCTCGCTACGCGCGCGACGCACCTG
>DAIOHA010000173.1:0-3029 GCA_036744955.1 Thermoleophilaceae bacterium
GGCGCAGCCGCTTGACGCCGCCGACGAGCACGCCGAGCGTCGTCGAGTCGATGAACGTGGCCTGGGACAGGTCGACGACGACGCGAGTCTTGCCCTCGTCGATGATCGCCGCCATCCGCTCCTTGAACTCGGGAGCGGTGTAGAGGTCGATCTCCCCGCCGAGCTCGATGAGGTGGGTGTCGGAGTCGACCTCGCTGTCTGAAATTTGGAAGTTCACCCCTGCTCCTATCGGACGTCGGCCCCTTATTGTGAAGCCTTCAGCGGTGGCCGTGGGCGCTGGGCGTCATCCGCCGGCGCCTCCAGCGGTGCCGCCCGGGGGGGCGCCCGCGCCTCCGGCCGCTCCAGCGCCGGCGCCCCCGCTCGCCGCCGCCTTTTCGATCTGCGCGACCTGCTTCTTGACGACCTTCTTCTGGTCCTCGGTCGCGAGCGAAATCGCGCGCTTGCCCGCCAGGTCGGAGGTTCGCTTGTCGCGCGCCATGGCCGCGTAACGCGCCAGCGCGAGGTAAGACGACGACGAGGGATCGTCCTCGGCCACGACCTCTGCCGCCTCCGCCGTTTTGGCCGGCTGATTTAGACCGAACTCGCTGTAGACCTGGAGCATCACGCGCGCGAGGCCGGGGTCGGGCGGGTTGGGGTCGGTGGCGAGGTAGCGCTCCCACGCCTCCGAGCTGGCGCGCAGGTCGTCGCGCGCCTCCGGTCCGTACAGGCCCGTGTCGGGGTTGACGTCGTTGCCCGCGAGCTGAAAGCGCCCGCGGGTTACCGCCTTGAGCGCCTCCTGATCGTTCGGGTTCGCCTTCAGACGGCCCTCGGCCTCCTTCAGGCGCCGCTCGACGATCGGGTTGCCGCTCGTGTTCGAGCCGTCGCCCGTGAAGGCGTCGAGCAAGCCGCCCTGCACGTCGCCCCCGATGCCGAAGAGCACGAGACCACCGCCCATGAGCACGGCAAGAGCCAGGTAGCTGACCTGGATGACGCGCCGGCGTCGGCCTTTGAGGTCGAACAGCATCAGAGACTCGGCTCGCTTAGGGGCTCTCGAGCGGAGCGGCCGGCTCGCCGGCGCCCTCTGGCCCGCGCCCGAAGAGCGAGGCGACCAGGATAGACAGCTCGTAGAGGACGATGAGCGGGACCATCTCGAGCAGCATTGTCACCGGGTCGACCGTGGGCAGAAGCGCCGCCAGCACGGCGATGCCTAGGATGGCGTAGCGCCGCCCGCGACGGAGGCCGTCGGGTGTGACGAGCCCGAGGCGCGTCGTCGCCAGGACGGCTATCGGGACCTGGAAGAGGAGTCCGAGCGAGATGAGCGTGAGCGCGGCGAAGCTGTAGTACTCGCGGGCCCGCAGGGCGGTGGCGAACTCGTCAGCGTTGAACCCGAGCAGGAACGAGATCGCCGGCGGCAGCACGACGAAGTAGGCGAACAGAACCCCGCCCACGAACAGGAGCGGCGCGAGCAACATGAGCGGGAGCGCCACGCGGCGCTCGCCGGGGCTGAAGGCGGGGAGCACGAAGGCGTAGACCTGGTAGAGGAGCACCGGCAGCGCGATCAGCAGCGCGGCATAGACCACGAGGGTGGCCGTGGTCAGGAAGGGCTCTGTCGGACTGAGGGTCAGAGGGCGCGCCGCGCCGCGCGGCAGCGGCCGATTGAGGATCTCGATGATGAGGTCGTTCTTCCATCCGCACAGGACGAGCGCGGGGACGAGCGCGGCCACCGAGACGAGCAGACGCGAGCGCAGCTCGTCGAGGTGCTCGACGAGGCTCAGCTTCTCGTCGTGCCTGACCGGCCTCAGCCTGGACACCGCTCCTGGCGCTGGCGCGCGGCTCGCTAGGGACGCGGCTCGCCGGTGGGCTCCGCGCCGGGGACGGGCGCCGATTCGCTGGGCGAGGTCGAGGCGCGACGATCCTCGATCTCGCGTCCCTCGTCACCGTGGTCGCGCCCAGTGACCGACTGCTTGAAGTTCCGCATCCCCTGGCCGACCGAGCGGCCGAGCTCGGGTATCCGGCGTGGCCCGAAGATCACGAGCAGGATCAGGAGGATGATGATGATCTCGAGCGGTCCGATGTTGGGCATGTGCGCCTCCGGGTAGCTCCTGCCGATGGTACTCGCCCCGACCGCACCGAGAACGCCCTGGGCGCTAGCCTCGACGCCGCGCACGCCGCTTCCGAGGCCGCTCCGACTCCGCGCGTGACCGACCCGCTCCAGAGGCTCCGCAACGACGACGGCTCCGATCGGGCCGACAAGGCCAAGAAGGGCAAGCGCCAGCGCCTGCGCCGGCGTGTCCTCGCCGAGCCGGAGAGCGTCGAGTCGTACCTGCGCGGCAACTCGCCGCCGCGCTACATGCAGCGCCTGCGCCAGATCGAGACGGAGTTCGGCACGCAGTGCCGCCGCCTGCTCGCCGCCTACGAGGCGCTGCTCGAGGCCCACGGCGACGACGCCGAGACGTTCGCACGCCGGTGGCAGTCCCGGGCGCGCTCGTGGCGCTTCGACCGCCTCAACGACCTCGTGCGCGAGCACAACGCCTGGTACCCGATCGAGGCCAACCTGCCCATGGACCCGCGCACGCGCAACTTCATCCCCGTGCGCGGCGGCTCCTACCGCCGCGTCGAGCTCGGCGCCGAGTGGGTGCTCGAGCACCTCCCGGCCCGGCCGACGGCAGCGCACGAGCGACCCGAGCTACCGCGCCGGGCCCCGCGCGAGCCGCTCGCGCCGCGCCCCACTCGGTCTCGCTAAGCGTCGCGGGCGAGCTCCGTGTCCTCGCCGCCGGGGGCGCGGTCGAAGTTCAGGTGAAAGCGACTCGGGGTCGGCTCGTCCTGGCCCTGGTACTTGCTTCCCGTCGTCTCCGAGCCGTAGGGACGCTCGACGGGGCCGTCCATGCGCATGAACGAGACCTGCCCGATCGGCATGCCCTCATATATCGTGATCGGCAGGTTGGCCACGTTCGAGAGCTCGAGCGTGAGCTTGCCCGAGAAGCCCGCGTCGACAAAGCCCGCGGTCGAGTGGATGAGCAGGCCGAGCCGGCCGAGCGAGCTCTTGCCCT
>DAIOHA010000174.1:0-3021 GCA_036744955.1 Thermoleophilaceae bacterium
CGACCACATCAACATGCTCGGCGTCAACCCGCTCACCGGCCCGAACGACGACGCGATCGGGCCGCGCTTCCCGAGCCTGCGCGACGCCTACGATCCAGACCTGCGGCGCCGCCTGCACGAGGTGGCGAGCGAGCTCGGCATCGCGCTCGCCGAGGGCGTCTACCTCGCCACCGCCGGCCCGAGCTTCGAGACGCCGGCCGAGATCCGCGCGTTCCGGACGCTCGGCGCCGACCTCGTCGGCATGAGCACGGTGCCCGAGGTCATCGCCGCGCGCCACGCCGGGCTGCGCGTCGCCGCCGTCTCCGCCGTCACGAACCTCGCCGAGGGGATGGGCGGGGCGGCGCTGAGCCACGAGCAGACCCTGCGCGTCGCGGCGGAGGGCGCCGCCCGGCTCGGCCCGCTCGTCGAGCGCTTCGCCGCGGACCTGGCATGAGCATCGCGCTGGCCGAGCTGCACGTCCACCTCGAGGCGACCGCGACACCCGACCTCGTCCGCCGGCTCGCGGCCCGCAACGGCGTCGACATCCCGTCCGGGACGCTCGTGGGCGACCGCTACGTGTGGCGCGACTTCCTCGACTTCCTGCGCACGTTCGACCGCGCGGTGAGCGTGATCCGCACGGAGCGCGACTACCGCGACATCACCGAGGCCTACCTGCGCGCCTGCGCCGCGGAGGGCGCGATCTACGTCGAGGTGACCGTCTCGCCCGACCACGCCGACCGGGCCGGGCTGCCCTACCGCTCGATGCTCGAGGGCGTCGCCCAGGGGATCGACGACGCCTACGCCGCGACCGGGATCGAGAGCCGGGTCATCGTCACCGCGGTGCGCAACTTCGGCACCGCGCGGGCCGAGTGGGTCGCGCGCATGGCCGCCGCGCACCCGCATCCCTACGTGACCGGCTTCGGGCTGGCGGGGGACGAGGCGGGCTTCCCGCCCGGCCCGTTCGCGCGCGCCTTCGAGCTCGCCCACGACGCGGGCCTCGGGCTCACCTGCCACGCCGGCGAGTGGGCGGGCCCCGAGTCCGTGCGCGGCGCGCTCGCGCTGCCCGTGCCGATCACGCGGCTCGGCCACGGCGTCCGCGCGATCGAGGACCCGGCGCTCGTGGCGGAGCTGGCCGAGCGCGGGACGGTGCTCGAGGTCTGCCCGACCTCCAACGTCGTGCTCGGCGCCTACCCGGACTTCGTCGCGCACCCGTTCCCCGTGCTGCGCGACGCGGGGGTGCGCGTGACGCTCGGCTCGGACGACCCGCCCTACTGGGGCACGACCATCGGCGGCGAGTACGAGGTCGCCCGCGCACACTGGGGGCTGCACGACGACGCGCTGCTCGCGCTCACGCTGACCGCGCTCGACGCGGCGTTCATCCCCGAGGACCGCAGAAGCGCGCTCTTAGCGCGAACTCAGCAATGACCCGCCTGCGGGTGCACTAGGCTGGCGCGATCTGGAGGTGGGGTGGAGCACGATGACAATGGAGGGTTGCGTTCCGTGAATGGCAAGTGGATGCGGCTCCTGCTGATCGCCGTCCTGGCGCTCTGCATGGGGACGGTCGCCGCGTGCGGCGACGATGAGGAGACGTCGGGCGGCGGCGGCAGCGAGCCGGCCGCGACCGAGGAGGGCGGCGAGCCGATCAAGGTCGGCATGGTCACCGACATCGGCGGCCTGAACGACCGCTCGTTCAACCAGTCGGCCTACGAGGGCCTCAAGCGCGCCGAGTCGGAGCTGGGCGCCGAGATCCGCGCGATCACGTCGAAGTCCAACGCGGACTACGTGCCGAACCTGACGACGCTCGCGCGCCAGCAGTTCGACCTCGTGATCGCGGTCGGCTTCCTGATGGCCGAGGCGACCGAGAAGGTGGCGAACTCGTTCCCCGACACGAACTTCGCCATCATCGACTCCTCGCAGCAGGCGATGAAGTCGCAGCCGAAGAACCTCGAGGGCATCCTGTTCAAGGAGAACGAGGCGGGCTACCTCGTCGGCTACATGGCCGGCCTGTACGTCAAGGACCAGGGCGGCGACCAGGTCATCTCCTCGGTCGGCGGCCAGAAGATCCCGCCGGTCGACGGGTACATCGCCGGCTACAAGAAGGGCGCCACGGACGCGAACCCGGACGTCAAGACGCTGAACGCCTACTCGGAGGACTTCGTCGCCCAGGCGAAGTGCAAGGAGCTCGCGCTCAACCAGATCGCGGAGGGCTCCCAGGTCGTCTTCCAGGTCGCCGGCGCCTGCGGCCTCGGCGCGCTCGACGCCGCCAAGGAGAAGAGCGTGCAGGGCATCGGCGTCGACGCGGACCAGTCCTACCTGGGCGACCACGTGATGACCTCGGCGCTCAAGAAGATCGACGAGGCCGTGTTCACCACGGTCGAGGACGTCCAGGGCGGCAGCTTCAAGGCCGGCACGGACACGATCTTCGATCTGAAGTCGGAGGGCGTCGGCTTCGGCAAGACGAACGCCGAGGGCGCCAAGTTCGAGGACCAGGTCACGGAACAGGCGGACAAGATCAAGGCGGGCGAGGGCCCGGAGATCCCGGCCGAGGTCCAGTAGGCCCTGACCGACGCGCAGAGCAGCCCGCTCGCCCTCGAGCTGAAGGGCGTCACCAAGCGCTTCGGCGCGCTCACCGCGAACGACCGGGTCGACTTCGACCTGCGCCGCGGTGAGGTGCACGCCCTGCTCGGGGAGAACGGGGCGGGGAAGTCGACGCTCATGAACGTCCTCTACGGGCTGCTCCAGCCCGACGAGGGCGAGATCCGCCTCCGCGGCGAGCCGGTGCACATCGGCTCGCCGCGGGAGGCGATCGGCCTGCGGATCGGCATGGTGCACCAGCACTTCATGCTGATCCCGGTCATGACGGTGGCCGAGAACGTCGTGCTCGCCTCCGAGCCGACGAAGGGCCCGATGCTCGACCGCGACGCGGCCGAGGAGCGGGTGCGCGAGCTGTCCGAGCGGTTCGGCCTGGCCGTCGACCCGCGGGCGGACGTCGAGGACATCGGCGTCGGCCAGCAGCAGCGCGTGGAGATCCTGCGCGTGCTG
>DAIOHA010000175.1:0-3011 GCA_036744955.1 Thermoleophilaceae bacterium
GAGCCGAGCTCGAGCGTCCACAGCGTGGCGAACAGGAGCGCCATCGCGACGAGCGCGACGAGGAAGGTGACGAACATCCGCGGCGGCATGTTGCCGCCCGTCTGCGAGAACACGCGCGGATGCGTGTACGCCTCGGCCATGCGCACGGCGACGAAGTTCAGCACGGTGAAGGCGGCCCCGGCGATCGCGAACACCGACGCATAGCGCGCCTGGCGCTCCGGGTCGTCGATCGAGAAGCGCAGTGGCTGGTAGACGGCGTAGAGCAGGAAGGTGATGAGGAAGGAGACGAGCACGGGCTCGCTCCACACCCACCAGTGGCCCCACGAGGCCTTGGCCCAGATCGACCCGGTGACGAGCACGCCGACGGCGAGGATGATCGACAGGTGAACGGCGACGTACGACCGGATGTCCCACTTGCGGTCGCGGCCGCGCAGGTGGAGCGCCGCCAGCACGCCCGCCACGACGAAGCCGAGCAGCGCGACGATCGCCATCGGCACGTGCAGGTAGAAGATCTTCTGGATGAAGCCCTGGTCGGCGTCGAGCGGCGCCAAGAAGAAGACCATTCCGAAGGCGAGCGCGAGGGCCGCTGCGGTGACGAGCGCGAGCGGCTTGAGGGCCCGGGCGTACACGCTCAGTCCTCGATCAGGTAGTCGAAGAGGGCGACCGACAGGAGCATGAACACCGAAGCGTAGAGGGCCATGAGCCCCAGCCACCGGTCGAGCTCGGCGGGCTCTCCCGTCCCGGAGAGGAGCGGCTCGGTCGCCCGTGCGCCGGCGATGGCCAGCGGCACGACGAGCGGCAGGAGGAGCAGCGGTCCGATCACCTCGCGGGCGCGCGTCTCGGCGGCGAGCGCGCCCACGAGCGCTCCGACCGCCGCGAGCCCGAGATCGGCGACGGCGAGCAGGGCGACGAGCTCGGGCAGCGCCTCGAGCAGCCTCCCTCCGAGCAGAAGGAACCCGAACGCCGGCACGGCGATGATCTCGAGGAGAACGAGGTAGGCGAGCAAGGCTCCGGCCTTTGCGAGGTAGATCGCGGTGCGGTCGACCGGCGCGAGCAGCATCGCCTCCATCCCGCCCTGCTCGCGCTCGGCGACGAACAGCCGGCCGACTCCGAGCACGGCGGCGAGCAGAAGCGTCACCCACAGAACGCCGGCCGCAACGTCGCCCTCGAGGCGGTCGCGGTCGAGGCCGAAGTGGAAGAGCACGAACGCCGTGACCGCGAACAGCGCCATCGCCGGCACCGCCTCGCGGGTCCGGAGCTCGATCCGCAGGTCCTTGCGCAAGATGGCGAGCGTCGCGCGCGCCAGCCCGACTTCGCCGCCGTGCTCGCTCACGCGAAGAGCGCCCGCTTGAGGTCCGCGGCCGTGCCGCCGCCGGCGGGCTCGTTGACGACGGCGCGCCCCGCGCGCAGGCCGAGGACGGCGTCGGACTCCGCGAGCGCGCCGTCGACGTCATGGCTCACGAGCACACGCGCGCGCCCCGATGCACGCCCGATCAACGGTTCGAGCAGCTCGGCGGCCGCCGGGTCGAGGTTCGCGCGCGGCTCGTCGAGCAGGAGCAGCGGTGGGTCGGACAGCAGCGCGCGCGCCACCGCGAGGCGCTGTCGCAGCCCGCGTGAGAGCTCCGTTACCGGCTGGGCCGCGCGGCGGCTCATGCCGGTCGCGCGCAGGAGCTCATCGACGCGCTCGACGCCCGCGCCGCGGAGCCGGGCGTGGAAGCGGAGGTTCTCGCGGCCGGTGAGCTCGTGGTAGAGGAGCGGCTCGTGGCCGAGCAGCCCCACGCGCCCGCGCACCGCCGCCGCCTCGTCCGGGAGCTCGGAGCCGAGCACCCGCACCGTTCCCGCGTGCGGACGGAGAAGGCCGGCGAGTACTCGCAGCAGCGTGGACTTGCCGGCGCCGTTCGAGCCGAGCACGGCGAGCGTCCGCCCCGGCTCGAGCCGAAGGTCGACGCCGTCGAGCGCGACGTGCTCGCCGAACGCGCGCTCGAGTCCGCAGACTTCCACGACCGGCGCGCCGGCGCCCGCGTCGGGGGGAGCGGGTCCCGCCGCCGGGACGGGCGCGTCAAGCACGCTCGAGCGTCTCGGCGGCATGGCGCAGCGTCGGCTCGATCACCGGCCACAGCTCGCCCGAGGCCTTGGGCGAACCCGGGAAGTTGACGATCAGCGTGCGTCCGCGCACGCCGGAGACCCCGCGCGTGAGGATCCCGAGCGGCGTGTGGCGGCGCGCCTCGGAGCGCATGGTCTCCGCGTAGCCGGGCGCCTCGCGGTCGATCACGTCGAGCGTCGCCTCCGGCGTGACGTCGTCCGGCGTCAATCCCGTGCCGCCCGCCGTGAACACGAAGCGAGCGCCCTCCTCGTCGGCGAGCCGGCGCAGGGCGCCGGCGATCGAGGCCCGATCGTCGGCGACCGTCTCGTGCGTCGTGTCGAGTCCGGCGGCGCGGCAGAGCTCGACGAGCGCCGGTCCCGAGAGGTCCTCGCCCTCGCCGCGGGCGCGTGTCGTCGACACGGTGAGAACGGCGGCGCGCACGCGTTCAGGGTAGGTGACCGGCGCCTCCCTACGATTGCGCGGGCATGAGCCGGACTGCCGCCGCCCGCCCGCGCCCGGGCGCCATCGTCGACGGCGCCCGGTGCCTGTCCGAGCACCTCGCCTTCGACCGTGCGATCGTCGGCGTCGTCATCGCCAACGCGGCGGTGCTCGGGGCGGGTACCTACGACTCCGTCGCAGAGCGTTACGGCGGCCTGCTCAACGCGCTCAACGATGCGTGCCTCGCCGTGTTCGTCGTCGAGCTCGCGATCCGCTTCGTCGCGGCCGGCGGAAGTCCGCGCCGCTACTTCTCGAACGGCTGGAACGCCTTCGACTTCGTCGTCGTCGGCGCGGCGTTCGTGCCCGGCCTCGGGACCAACTCGACGTTGCTGCGACTCGCGCGGCTCATGCGCGTGATCCGCGTCGTCCGCCTGCTGCCCGACCTGCGCGTGCTCGTCGTCGCCGTCGGCCGCGCCCTGCCCGCCGTGGG
>DAIOHA010000176.1:0-2998 GCA_036744955.1 Thermoleophilaceae bacterium
GCTCGAGGTGGGCGAGCAGCGGCGGCCCGTCGTACCAGCCGGCGCGGCCCGGCTCCACGACGTTGTCGCCGTGGAGCGCCGAGATCGGGAAGACCTTCGCCTCCTCGACGCCGAGCTTCCCCGCCAGCTCGCCGAACTCGCCCTCGATCTCGCGGAACCGTGCCTCGTCCCAGTCGACGAGGTCCATCTTGTTCACCGCGGCGACGAGATGGCGGATGCCCAGCAGCGAGGACAGCGTCGCGTGCCGGCGCGACTGCTCGATGATCCCGTGGCGCGCGTCGATGAGGATGACCGCGAGGTGGGCGGTCGAGGCGCCGGTGACCATGTTGCGCGTGTAGCGCTGATGGCCGGGGGTGTCGGCGATGATGAACGAGCGCCTCGGGGTCGTGAAGTAGCGGTAGGCGACGTCGATGGTGATGCCCTGCTCGCGCTCGGCGCGCAGGCCGTCGGTGAGCGCCGCGAGGTCGGGCGTGCCGTTGCCGCCGTTCGAGTGCAGCGCGTCGAGCGTGTCGTCGAACAGGAGCTTGGCGTCGTAGAGCATCCGCCCGATCAGGGTCGACTTGCCGTCGTCGACGGAGCCCGCCGTCGCCAGGCGGAGGAGCTGCTTCGCGGCCATCAGAAGTACCCCTGGCGCTTGCGGTCCTCCATGGCGGCCTCCGAGGTGCGGTCGTCCGCGCGCGTCTCGCCGCGCTCCGTGATCCGCGTGGCCTCGATCTCGGCGATGACGGTGCGCACGTCGGGCGCCGTCGAGCGCACCGCGCCGGTGATCGTCATGTCGCCCACGGTCCGATAGCGGACCGACTCGGAGAACGGCTCCGACGACGGCTCGACGTACTCCGAGACCGCGTAGAGCATCCCGTCGTGGCGGAACACCTCGCGCTCGTGCGCGAAGTAGATCGACGGCAGCTCGAGTCCCTCCTGCTCGATGTAGTGCCAGACGTCGAGCTCGGTCCAGTTCGAGAGCGGGAACACGCGCACGTGCTCGCCGCGCCGGATCCGGCCGTTGTAGAGGTTCCACAGCTCGGGCCGCTGCGCGCGCGGGTCCCACTGGCCGAAGTCGTCGCGGAACGAGAAGATCCGCTCCTTCGCGCGCGCCCGCTCCTCGTCGCGCCGGGCGCCGCCGAACGCCGCGTCGAAGCCGCCCTGCTCGATCGCGTCGAGCAGCGTGACGGTCTGGAGGCGGTTGCGCGAGGTCCCGGGCTTCGACCGGTCCCACTCCTCGCGCGCGCGGCCGTTGGCGATCGAGTCCTCGACCTTGGCGCGGATCAGCGTCTCGCCGAGCTCGTCGATCCGGCGGTCCATGTACTCGAGGACCTCGGGGAAGTTGTGGCCGGTGTCCACGTGCAGGACCGGGAACGGGAAGCGGCCGGGGCGGAAGGCCTTCTCGGCGAGCCGCAGCAGGACGATCGAGTCCTTGCCGCCGGAGAACATGAGGACGGGGCGCTCGAGCTCGGCCGCGACCTCACGGAAGATGTGCACGGCCTCGGACTCGAGGGCGTGGAGGTGATCCGGGGCGCTCACGACGGAAGCAGGGTAGCCGGGAGGAGGCGTCGCACGCGCGACAAAGTACACTGGACAGGTCGACTATGCCCGAGACGCCACCGAACATCGTCCTCATCGTGTCCCACGACACCGGCCGCTACCTGCAGCCGTACGGGCACCAGATGATCACGCCGAACATCCAGCGGCTCGCCGACCAGGGGCTGCTGTTCCGCCACGCCTTCTCCGCGGCGCCCACGTGCTCGCCCAGCCGCGCGGCGCTCATGACCGGCCGCTGGCCGCACTGCAACGGGATGCTCGGGCTCGCCCACCGCGGGTTCGCGCTCGACGACCCGGGCCAGCACATCCTCCACACGCTGCGCGACGCGGGCTACTTCACGGCGATGGTCGGCGAGCAGCACGTCTCCGAGGACCCCGAGGATCTCGGCTACGACCTCGTCGCCCACGCCGACACGACGCGGTCCCACGACGTCGCGCCGGCCGCCGCGGCGATCCTGCGCGAGCGCCCGCCGCAGCCGTTCTTCCTCTCCGTCGGATTCTTCGAGACCCACCGCGACTACTTCGAGCCGACCTCCGTGCGCGACGCGCTGTACTCGCTGCCGCCCGGGAACCTGCCGGACACGCCGGTGACGCGGCGCGACATGGCGGCCTTCAAGCAGTCCGCCCGCGGGCTCGACCACGGGGTCGGCGCGGTGCTCGGCGCGCTCGACGAGCAGGGCGTGGCCGACGACACGATCGTGATCCTCACCACCGACCACGGGATCCCCTTCCCGGGCGGCAAGTCGACGCTGTCGGACCGCGGGGTGGGCGTGACGCTGATCCTGCGCGGCCCGGGCGGGTTCCACGGCGGCCGGGTCAACGACGCGCTGGTCTCGCAGATCGACATCTTCCCGACGCTCTGCGAGCTGATCGGGATCGAGGTGCCCGAGCACGTGCAGGGGCGCTCGCTGGTGCCCGCGGTGCGCGGCGACGCGCGCGAGGTCAACGACGCGGTGTTCGCCGAGCTGACGTATCACGCCGCGTACGACCCGCAGCGCGCGATCCGCACGCGCCGGCACAAGTACGTGCGGCGGTGGGGCGACCGCGACCTGCCGGTGCTCCCGAACGTCGACGACAGCCCGAGCAAGGACCTGCTGCTCCAGCACGGCCTGGCCGAGACGCCGCGCCCGCGCGAGGAGCTCTACGACCTGCTCTTCGACCCCAACGAGTCGCACAACCTCGCCGGCAGCGCCGACCACGCCGACGTGCGCGAGGACCTCCGGACGCGGCTGGCGACGTGGATGCAGACCACCGACGACCCGCTGCTCGAGGGCTTCGTGCCGGCGCCGGTCGGCGCGGAGGTCAACGACCCCGCGGGCATCTCGGCGTCCGAGACGCCGGGGAGCGACACGGGCGCCGTGCGCTAGCCGCAGGCGGTGCGGGACGGCCTCGCCGTCCTCGCCGTCCGGATGACCGGGGCTAGTACAGCGCGGAGGCGAGCTTGCGGCGCGACTCGCGC